>WSMP01000158.1 GCA_013316495.1 Angelakisella sp. | reverse complement strand
GGTATGGCGGTAATAATTAAAGCCGCCCCCCAGCAGAAAGAAGGTGAGAACCACCGAGCAGGCCGCGCCTCCCCAAAGGAGGTAACTCCCGGCGATTCGCTTCCGCTCCCCCTTCCCCTTCAAAAGGCTTTTCAGGAAGGAGACCAGCCAAAACACCGCCAGCAGGGAGGCGGCGATGACCAGCAATTCCGCCAGGGAGATGGGGAGCGCGCTGGTGACGGTGAGAAAGGCCCCCGCCCACCGGGGATAAAAGACCTGGCTGTAGACCCGCTCCACCCCGTCCGGATTTCCCCGCGCCAGCCAGACCAGCACGGCCCAAAAAGGCAGCAGGCCGCAAAGGACAGCGCAAAGAATTTGTACCTTCTTTTTCACAGCAGCTTCCCCCCTTCCGTCCTGGCGGTTACTGCCAGGGCCTATGCGCTTACAACACCACAATGGTGATGCCCTGATTGGTGCGGGTATAATCCCGGTCCTTGGCTAGCTCCGGGTATTTGCACACCGCCTGGCGGGCGTCCTCGTAGAAGGGGGAAAATTCATCTCCTGGGATGTACAGCCGGATTTGCCCCTGGCGCTTGCGCTCCTCCAGCTCCCGGCGGACAGCGGCGCGGATGGCCCCGCCCTTGCCCGTGGAGCCATAGCCGTGGATGAGCTTCACCAGGTGGGTGCCGTTGGCCCTGGCGGTGCGCAGGGATTGGCTTAGGAGGCCCTTGGCCGTAGCCACTGTGGGCATCCCCGCCTCCAGGTTCACCACTTTCATCGTCTCCGCCATAAATCCCCGCCTCCAACAGAAAGATAGCAGGCGCCGGGCAGCCCGGTTCCTGCTATCCAGTATAGCATATTCCGACGGATTTTGCCAGGGGAAAGAGGGGTTCCATTTTATGGGAGCGGGTTTAATTATTACCGCCATACCTTCACCCAGATGAGCGGCCTTTCCCCCAGGGCCAGCGAGGTGGAGCAGCTGGCCCTCCTCTGCGAGGAGCTGGCGGCGGAGGCCAGCGCCCTGCGGGAGGGTCTGCCGGAGGACGAAAAGGGGGTGAGCCTCCTGGTCCAGGGAAACCGGGAGCTGGCGGCTACCGCGGCGGAAAATTACCGCCGCCTGATGGAGGCGGAGCCGGAATGGGATTTTTTTGACCTAAGCACCCGCTGCCGGGTGAAGCCGGTCTTTTTCTCGGAGGCCATGTCCTACATGGAGATTGTGGGGGTCTTCTTCCCCTATACCGTGGAGGCCAACATCAACACCCACACCACCGATTTTGACATTCCCTTCGCCGCCTGCCACGAGCTGGCCCATATCAGCGGCTTTATGCGGGAGGATGAGGCCAATTTTTTGGCCTATGCCGCTTGCCGGGCCTCGGAGGAGCCGTTCTTCCGGTACAGTGGAAGCGCCACCGCCCTTATCCACGCCGGCAACGCCCTTTACGCCAAGGACCCGGCGCGCTACCAGCAGGCGATGGAAGGGCTTTCCGACGGGGTGCGCCGGGACTTCGCCGCCAGCTCCGCCTACTATAACGCCCACCACACCTCCTTCGGGGAGTTTTCCACCAAGGTGAACGATACATATTTGAAGGTGAACAGCCAGCCCCAGGGGGTGGCTACCTATGGCCGGATGGTGGATCTGCTGCTGGCGGATTACCGCCTGCGCCACGGAATCGGATAGGGCAGCCAGCGTATAAAAGTAAGCAGCTGGGATTTTTTTCCCAGCTGCTTTTTGCGTTCCGCTTTTTTACAGTGACCTTGGCCGTTCTTCTTTTTGCTTCTTTTTCTTCTTTCGTAAGAAGAAAAAGAAGCAGCCACCGCCCCGGATTGGCGTTTTACGGTTCCAGTTCCGGCTGCGGCAGGAACTGCCGGCAGAGGCTCCAGGCTTGGGCGCGCTGGAGGTTCCAGTGGCCGAAGCCGCCCAGCTCCTCCTTGGGGTAGCGGGTCCAGCGGGCGGCAGTCTCCAGCAGGCGGACCAGCTCCGGCTCCACCGGGGAAGATTCCTTCGCCGATTCCCGCAGCCACAGCTCGTAAAGCTCCGGGGCGCCGGCCACCGAATGCTCCACCAGGGCGCCATAGGAGATAGCCATAGCGTCCCCCGTCTCCTCGTACCGCCAGATGGCGTTTTTTACCACCAAGCGGTCCAGGTCCATCCAGCAAAGGGCCAAAAAGAGGACGCAAAAGGCGGCAGCGGTCCACCGCACCAGGGGAATTTCCCGAAACTGGAAGAGGAGCATCAGGCCAAAGATCACCGCCAGCAGCACCATAAACCAGGTTGTAGAGACCCGGAGCCAGGTGACCCCGCAGAAGTGGATGTACAGTCCCATCTTGCAAAGGGCCAGGGCGATAAGCAGCAGCGTTTGGCAGCAGAGAAGGCTATAGAAAATCCGTGCCGGCACGGAGGACCGCTGGGAGGAGGTGTCCAGCAGGAGCCAGATGCCCCAAAGGACCAGAAGATTGACCACCGATACCCGGCAAAGCTCGAAGAAGCCCTCCCGTGCGAACTGGGAGTAGTCGTAGGGGGTCAGTGCCCCGCCGCGGGAGAAGGTGATGAGCTCCGCCGCCCCGATGACAAAAAACAGGGCGTAGATGAGGCAAAGGACCGAGAGGAGGGCATAGGCCGCCGCAGGGGGCAGGACCTGGCGCTTTTTTGCCGCCTCGTCCAGCTTTTCCGCGGTGACGCCGCCGGTATACCGCTTGTGCTGGTTGCCATAGAGCAGCCCGTAGAGGTAGAAGGCGGTGGGGATGGCAAAAAGGGTAGTGGCGGAAAGGATGTTTTGCAGGCTGATAACCTCGGCAAACTGCTCCAGCAGCTCCCCAAAGCCCGCCGCCACGGTGGAAAGCTCCTGGCAGACGAACCACAGCACCGGAAAGGAGCAGAGGAGGGTCACCGCGCCGATGAGCAGATTCTTCCCCAGGCGGGTTTTGGCGGTGGAGCGCGCCAGCACCGTCCCAAAGCACCCGAAGTTCTGGAAAGGGACGATAAAAAGGTGGTTCAGCAGGTCGGCCAAGAGGCGCTTACCTAGGCGGGGTTCCACCCGGTTTTCCCCCAAAACAGCCACCCAGTAAACGGTGATCAGCATCAGAAACAGAAGGTTCAGCCAGGAAAGAAGACCGTTATCCAGGATGGGAAAGCTGGCGGCGGAAAGGAGCATCACCCCAAGCCATACATAGCTGCCGCGGGGGATGGGGGAGCCGCTCCAAAGCCGGTAGCCCACGGCTATACCGGCAAAGAACAGGGTGAACAGGAACATCCCCAGCCCCATATACCCTGGCCAGCAGAGGTGCAGAAAGCACCAGGCGGCGGCGAATACCAGGAGAGTCATCCCCCCGTCCAGGGAGCTGGCAGGGACCGGCTGCCGGGGAGTTGGCGGGGGAGAAAACTGCCAGGGCTCCGCCGGACGGGAGACCGGATAAGAGGGGTAGGCGGGGTCCGGCGCCGGAGGCTGGCCGGAAG
>WSMP01000157.1 GCA_013316495.1 Angelakisella sp. | reverse complement strand
GGTCAGCTCCACCTCGCCGCCTGTGTTCATATCCGGCAGCACCCGGTTTTCCACCCCCCGCAAGGCCCCCTCGTCGGTTGCGCTGGGTTTTTTCGACGGGGTGCACGCCGGTCACCGGGCGGTGATTGGCGCAGCGGTGGAGACCGCCCGGCGAGAGGGATTGACCCCCCGTGTCTTCACCTTCCGGCCGGAGGGGGCGGATGCTTCCAGGCCCGTTTCCAAAAGCGGCCTCACCCTCCTCCAAAGGGAGGAGCAAAAGGAGGCTGTTCTGGAGGAGCTGGGGGTGGAAGAGGTTATCTGCCCCCCTTTTGAGACGTTTCGCTCCATGACGCCGGAACAGTTCGTCCAGGGCTTTTTAGGGGAGACCCTCCATGCCAGGGTGCTGGTTTGCGGCTTCAATTATCACTTTGGCCGGGGCGGCCAGGCTGGGGTGGAGGAGCTTCGGGCCCTCTGCGCCCCCCTGGGGATCCAGGTGGAGGCCCTGCCGCCGGTGCTGTGGCAGGGGGAGGTGGTCAGCTCCACCCGCATCCGCCAGTGCATCCGGGAAGGCCAGATAGAGGAGGCCGCCGCCATGCTCTGCGCCCCCTTCACCCTGGCGGCGGAGGTGGTCCACGGCAAGGGTCTGGCCCGGACCCTCTCCTGGCCCACCATCAACCAGCTGTTCCCGCCGGACTTCACCATCCCCCGCCGGGGGGTGTACTGGTCCCAGGTGGAGATTGGCGGCAGGAGATGGAACGGGATCACCAACGTGGGGATTAAGCCCACCCTCCACGAAACGAATCTTACCATGGAAACCTATATCCTGGATTATAAGGGGGACCTTTACGGCCAGGAGCTTTCTGTCGCCCTGCTGCGCTTTTTGCGCCCCGAATCGCAGTTTGCATCGGTCCAGGCGCTGTCCCAGAGGATATTGGCGGATATACAGACGGTGCGGCAGCTTTCCGGAGAGGCCTGAACCTCCCCTACATACCAGAAAAGAACCGGTGGGTACCCGGTTCCCCATCCCATCATGAAGGAGTAAAAAAAGCTATGTCCAACAAAAAAGACAACAAAAAGCCGGTGGATGTAAAAAAGCTGGTTCTCATCGCCGCCGTGACGGTGGTGGTGGTTCTGGCGGCCATTTTGGTGGATAATATGATTCGCCACCCCCGGTGCCAGGATGAGACAGGCGCCCTGAATGTGGTGATCCAGAAGGTACTGCCCTCCCTGGATGAGCTTGCCGATGATGAGGGCTTTGCGCTGGAGGTAAAGGATATAGAGACCATCGGCGATGCGGAGCATTACCCCGTGGCGGTCCGCCGGGTCCCCAAGTGTGAGGACGGCGAGGCGGCCAAGCGGGTGGTGGAAAACCGGGTGCTGCCGGATATGAACACAGGCGGCGAGGTGGAGCTGACCCTTCTGGATGGGGTGACCATGATGGACGCGCAGAGCATGACCGAGCTGCCCTACTTCGTGGTGGAGGTGAGCCGCACCACCGATGGGAAGAAGGAGGTGCTGGAGACCATCTATGTCCGGCAGAAGAACTCCCAGCCCTTTGTTATCCAGCAGGAGGGGGTCCTTACCCCCCTGGCGGAGGAGGAAGAGCTTCTTATCGCCACCATCTATGTGCGCATCAAGGATTCCCAGCCCTTCCAGAAGGACGACACCACCGGCCAGCTGGTGCCCTACGGCGGTTAAAAAATAAAAGCAAGTGCCTGGAGTTTTGGCCTGTTTATCCTGAAATCAGCCCGGCAAATCGGATTTATGGAGGGAGAACCATGGAAAAATTCTCTGAATGGCTAATCATAGCCGCCATCTTCTCTGCCTTGTTTTCCGATAAAATTGATAAGGCGGTAAAAGGGGATAAACAGGTCAAAAAGGTGATTCTTGTCTTCAGCGCAGGGGTATTATTGATTTGTGCAATTCCGATAATTATGAGGAATTTATCCTGAATAACCAAATCGAAAAATACCGGTTTAGCGAGCAGCTGCCTGTAGGGGGTAGCTGCTCGCTTTGGATATTTCACATATTAAGCAATCCCAGTTTGAAAAGAGAAATCCCGGCAGATGCCTGGAGTTTGGGGCCATTCTATGTTATAATTGTCGTAAAACAGCGAACAGAGGAAAAGAGGTGCAGGGAATGCCGGGAATGCGGGACTTTATGGACGATTTCTTTGCCTTCCTTCAGCCCAGGGGGATGCAAAGCAGGCCGGAAATGCTCGCCTTTATTGACAGCGAAATTGGGGTGACCGACAAAAAGGTGATGGATTTGGGGGCGGTGCGGCAGGATGGACAGCAGTTTCGCTCCGCCTCCCTCCGGGATTTTTTCGCCTTCCTTTCCGGCACGGAATACCTTTGCGGGCACAACATCCTGCACCACGACCTGCGGTACATCAGCCCCCAGGGGGGATGGCCCTCCGGGATGGGCTTTATTGATACCCTGTATCTGTCCCCGCTCCTTTTTCCCCGCAACCCCTACCACAGCCTGCTGAAGGACGATAAGCTCCAGTCCGATGAGCTGAACAATCCCCTAAACGATGCCCTCAAGGCCCAAAAGCTGTTTTATGACGAGGTGAACGCCTTTCGGGCCCTTTCCCCAAGGCGGCAGGCCATCTACTGCGGGCTGCTCTACCCCTGCCGGGAGTTCCGGGGCTTCTTTGATTACCTCGGCTGTTCCCCCACCCTGCCGAACCTGCCGGAGGCTATCCGCCAGGAGTTTGCCGGGCGGTTCTGCCAAAGCCTGGACCTCCATGTCCTGGTGGAGCAGCTCCCCCTGGAGCTGGCCTATGCCCTGGCCCTCATCGGGGAGGGGGACCGGTACTCCATCACGCCGCCCTGGGTGCTGCACAACTACCCCAGGGTGGAGTGGGTGATTCACCATCTTTGCAATACCCCCTGCAAGGCCGGCTGCGATTACTGCCGGAACGCCCTGGATATTCATAAAAAGCTCCGGGAATTCTTCGGCTTTTCGGGCTTTCGCACCTATGGCGGGGAGCCGCTCCAGGAGCGGGCGGCCCAGGCGGCGGTGGAGGGCCGCTCCCTTCTGGCGGTCTTTCCCACCGGCGGCGGCAAGTCCATCACCTTCCAGCTTCCGGCCCTGATGGCGGGCCAGGCGGAGCACGGCCTTACGGTGGTCATCTCCCCGCTGCAGTCCCTTATGAAGGACCAGGTGGATAACCTTAGCGAGCGGGGCCTGGTGGACGCGGTGACGGTAAACGGGCTTCTTAGCCCCATTGAACGGTCGGATGCCATCCACCGGGTGGAAAGCGGCCTTGCCAGCCTCTTCTACCTTTCGCCGGAGCAGCTGCGCTCCCGCACCATCGAAAAGCTGCTTCTTTCCCGCAACGTGGTGCGCTTTGTCATAGACGAGGCCCACTGCTTTTCCGCCTGGGGGCAGGACTTCCGGGTGGATTACCTGTACATTGGGGATTTTATCCGGGAGCTTCAGGAGAAGAAGCAGCGGAAGAGCCCCATTCCGG
>WSMP01000156.1 GCA_013316495.1 Angelakisella sp. | reverse complement strand
GCCTGGAGTTCTAGACGTTTTTTTGTTTCGATAAAAAACCTGCCGCCCCTTGTCCGGGGTGCCGTCCCTGGACCCCAAGCCTAACGGGCCGCTTCGCGTCCCTTCGGGCATGCGGGCTTCGCCAGCCCTAACGGACCTTCCGCAGAAGGTCCCTGCGCCTGGCGGGTAGGGAGTGACACCGACTGCACGCCGGCTTGCGGAAGCGGGTGGAATATGCTACACTAAGGTAAAATATTCTTTTCCGGCGCATGGGCTGGACATTTTTATAAGGAGCGTGGCAAAAATGGCCTTAAAGACGGAAGACATCAAACGAGTAAAAGGAGAGGGGTTTCTTCTCAACCGGGGGACCGAGTGCTTCAACGGGCGAATCATCACCGAAAACGGCACCCTCACCGCCCGGCAGATGATCTGCGCAGGGCAGGCCGCTGAAAAGTTCGGAAACGGCACGGTGGCCTTCACCACCCGCATGACGCTGGAGCTTCCCGGCATCCCCTATGAGAAGATTCCGGAGCTCCAGGCCTTTCTGGCCCAGGAAGGGATGGTCACCGGCGGCACCGGCGCCAAGGTGCGGCCCATCATCGTCTGCAAGGGCAGCACCTGCGTCTTCGGCCTCTACGATACCCAGGGCCTGGCCAAGGAGTTGCACCAGCTGTATTACGAGGGCTACCATGGGGTGTCCCTGCCCCACAAGTTCAAAATCGGCGTGGGGGGCTGCCCCAACAACTGCGTGAAACCGGACCTCAACGACATTGGCGTTGTGGGCCAGCGGGTCCTTACATACGACCCAGAAATGTGCCGGACCTGCAAGGTCTGCCAGGTGGAAAAGAGCTGCCCCGTGGGGGCCGCCACCCTGCCGGAGGGGGAAAAGCTGGTTATCTCGGAGGAAAACTGCAACCGGTGCGGCCGGTGTGTGGAAAGCTGCCCCTTTGGGGCCCTTATCGGGGCGGGAACCCTCTACAAGGTCTACCTGGGGGGACGCTGGGGGAAGAAGGTGCGCATCGGCACCCCGCTTTCCCGGCTCTTCACCCGTGCGGAGGTCATCGCCCTGGTGGAAAAGGCCATTCTCCTCTTTAAGCGGGAGGGCCTGCCTGGGGAGCGCTTTGGTCAAACAGTGGAGCGGCTGGGCCTCCCCCAAACCGAGGCGCTGCTCTACTCCGACGAGCTGCTAAAACAAAAGGCGGAGCTTCTGGCGCAATAATCCGCCTTTGGGAAAACAAAAACGACTGGAAGGATCATGAAAAAGAAAGAAACGATTACCAAAAAGCTGTTCCGGCTGCTGTTTCACCGCCTGATCTTCGCCGGAGCCGCCCTTGTGCTTCAGCTGGCTGTTCTGCTGGTGGTGCTGCTGCGCTTTAACGAATACTTTGTCTATTTCTACGCTGTAAGTATCGCTGTAAGCGTGGTGGTGGTGCTGTATATCATCAATAACCGCAGCAACCCGGCCTACAAAATCGCCTGGATCACCCCCATCCTTCTGGCCCCGGTCTTTGGGGGGATGCTCTACCTCCTCTTTGGGGGGAACCGGCTGAGCCGCCGGGAGCGCCGCCGGATGTCCCAGCTGGAAAAGGGCTTCCAGGGGGCCTCCCTCATCGCCCCCTCCTGCCAGGAGGAGCTGCGGTGGATCTCCCCCGACGCGGCCAATCAGTCGGAGTACATCCGCCGCATCGCCGGCGGTCCCCCTTACCAGAACACCCAGGCGGAGTACCTGCCCTTGGGGGAGGTGAAGTTCCGGCGGATGCTGGAGGAGCTGGAGAAGGCGGAGCACTACATCTTTATGGAGTATTTCATCATTCAGGAGGGGGCTATGTGGGACCCCATTCTGGAGGTCCTTGTCCGGAAGGCAAAGGCCGGGTTGGACGTGCGGGTGATGTACGACGACATCGGCTGTATGCTCACCCTCCCGGCCCATTACAAGCGGACGCTGGAGGCCCAGGGCATCAAATGCTGTGTCTTCAATCCCTTCGTCCCCGTCCTCAGCAGCCGCCTCAACAACCGGGACCACCGGAAAATCTGCGTCATCGACGGCCACACCGGCTTCACCGGCGGCATCAACCTGGCGGACGAATACATCAACGCCTACCCCAAGCACGGCCACTGGAAGGACACCGCCGTCCTGCTGCGGGGGGACGCGGTGGCAAGCCTCACCCTTATGTTTCTGACCCTGTGGGACTTCACCACCGGCACCCAGGAAAACTACGCCGCCTACCTGCCCAGGGTCCACCGCCCGGAGCCGGTGGAAAGCGACGGCTTTGTGCAGCCCTACACCGATAGCCCCCTGGACGACGAAACGGTGGGGGAAACGGTGTATATGAACCTCATCAACAAGGCAAAGCGGTATGTCTATATCACCACCCCTTACCTGATTATCAGCAACGAGATGATCACCGCCCTCACTACCGCGGCCAAGTCCGGGCTGGATGTGCGTATCATCACCCCCCATATCCCCGACAAGTGGTACGTCCACGCCCTCACCAGGGCCTACTACGAGGTGCTCATCGAGGCCGGGGTGCGGATTTTTGAATACACCCCCGGCTTCATCCACGCCAAGACCTTCACGGTGGACGATGAATACGGGGTGGTGGGGACCATCAACCTGGATTACCGCAGCCTTTACCTCCACTTTGAGTGCGCCGCCTGGATGTACCGGTGCAGCTGCATCCAGGAGATGCGGGAGGATTTTCTCCAGACCCAGGCCAAAAGCCAGGAGATCACCCTGGAGCAGAGCCAGCAGGTCTCCCCTCTCACCCGCCTGGTGCGCAGCGTGCTGCGCCTCTTTGCACCCCTTATGTAGCAGCAGGCTTGTTTAACGCCCCTCTGTGATTTACCGAAAAAAGCGCAGACTGCCTTTTGTGGACAGCCTGCGCTTTTCTTTATGCTTTCCTCTGTTTTAGAACACCGGCACCACCGCAACGCCGTACTTCTGGGTGATGAACTGCCGGGTTTCCTCGCTGGTGAGGACCTTCACCAGGGCCTGGATGCCAGGGTCATTCTCCTTGCCCGGCTTGACCGCCACAATATTGGCGAAGGTCTGGGCAGCCTCGGAGTTGGGGTCCTCGGACACCAGGATGGTATCCGACAGTTCGCCGCCTACGGCGTAGTTGCCGTTGATGACACCAAAATCGTAGTCCGGCAGGGCCATGGGCACCTGGGCGGCCTCCACCTCGGTAATCTTCACGTTCTTCGGGTTTTCGGTGATGTCCTTAACGGTGGCAGCCAGGCCCACCCCCTCCTTCAGGGTGATGATGCCTTGGGCGGCCAGCAGGTTCAAGGCGCGGGCCTCGTTGGTGGGGTCGTTGGGCACCACGATGGTGGCACCATCCGCCAGGGAGGCCAAATCCTTCGCCTTTCCGGGGTAGATGCCCAGGGGTTCAAAGTGGACCGCCACCGCCGCCACCAGGTCGGTCTTATTCTTGGCATTAAAATCGGTGAGATAAGGCTGATGCTGGAAGTAGTTGGCGTCCA
>WSMP01000155.1 GCA_013316495.1 Angelakisella sp. | reverse complement strand
GGGGGTGGTGATAAAGCCCCGCTCCATCTCCCGCTGGTGGGTGTGCACCGAATAATCACAGAGGCGGACGAAGGCATCCTGCAAAAGCCCCTGGTCGATGACAAAGCCACCGCCCCCGTAGGTGAGGCCGCCCCGGCCGGTGACAAACCAGCTGGCCGACCCATCAAACACCGACAAGGGCCGCCCCGCCCGCAGGCGAATCTCCTGGATACGGGCCTTTTCTTCCTCTGGCACCCGTTCCAGCACCTCCCGCAGCATCGGTGGCAGGTAGCAGAGGGCGGCTTGGTACTCCGCCGCCAGATTATGTGACTGTGTCATCGCCCTGCCCCTCCTTGTTCTGGATAGTTCAATATATGGGGGGCTGTCCAGCTTTATGACAAAGAAGCTGTATTCACAACCATTGGATGGCATCAGGCCGGTTTTTTCCCATCCTGCTGGCATTCCCTGGTCGTAAATACAGCTTTAAAAAAATCCCCCGGGACAATGTCTCGGGGGATTGGGTTACGCTGTTTTTACCGGCCCGTCTCAAAGGCGGGGGCCTGTCCGGGGCGGCGTTTTTCGTTGTGGGCCTCCTTGATGGGGATGACCGTTTCCATATCGATGCCGTAGAGGTTGGCAAGAGCCAGGGTATAGTACATCACATCCCAAAGCTCCTCGCTGAGGGTGTCGATGACGTCATCGGGGGCCTTGGGGAGCAGGCCCTTGTGCATGGCGCGGGCCACCTCCCCTACCTCCTCCGCCAGCTTTAGGAAGTATTCCCGCTCCTGACCGGGCTTGAAATCCTTCTGCCGCAGGTAGTCCTGCAAATATTTTACAGTGATGTTCCCGTCCACGCCCGTTACCTTCGATCGTCCCAGGGGCCTTTGACCACATTGTTTCTGCGCATCTGGTTGCGGAAGTTGTTGCGCACCTTGCGGTACTTAAAATAATTGCGGACGCTTCCGGAGATATAGGGCCAGAAGAAGATGAAGAAGTTGGCCAGGGCCAGCACCGCCGCCACCTTCCCGGTGAAGGGCTGGAACAGAATCGCCGCGGCAAAAATCACCCAGTCCAGATAGCCCAGGTATTTAACCTTGATGGGAATAATCATCATAAAGAGGATTTCTTCATTTGGGAAAAGGGTGGCGTAGGCCAGGAAGAGGGAAAGATGCAGGTAGGTGGAGCTTGTAAAGCCCACAATGAATCCCCCCAGCACAGCCCCGATGGTCCCCAGAAGGTAGTAAAGGGTGAACTGAAAATTCCCCCAGGCATATTCCAGGCGGCAGCCAATCCAGTAATAGAAGTATAGCATCAGCGCCATGGTAAGGGGCCCTCCGCTGTAATCCACAAAAAGGAAGGTAACAAGACGCCATACCTGGCCCTGTAGAATCAGCTCCCGGTTAAAGTACATCCACCTGTGGATGGGAACCCCTCCAAATGCCTCCACCAAATAAAACACCAGAATGGTGGAGGTGATATACAGCATCAGGTTCGGGATGCCAAAGCGCCCGAATTTCCGTTCCAATTTGTTCAGCCAGTTCATCGCTTTTCCACTCCTTTCCCTGTGCTTTTGCTAATAGAATATCCAGACAAACCAGATTTTATTTCTTTTTCTCCATCTCATGGACAATACAGGCTCCAACCGCTCCAATAGCAAAGACATTTCCCAAATAACCTTCCAGGTTCATGGCAGCGCCAAGATAGATACCAAAAAGGCCCATAACTACAATAATTGCAAAAACCCAAACAGGCTTCATCGTTTCCCCCTTTTTGCTATCCCAGCGCCTTTTCCAGCAGCTCCCGGATGATGGCCGGGTTGCCCTGGCCCTTGGACTGACGCATACACTGGCCCACCAAAAAGCCCAGGGCGTTGGTCTTGCCCCCGTGGAAGTCGGCAACCACCTTCTGGTTGGCGTCGATAACCGACTGGACGATGGCCTCCAGGGCGCTGGTGTCGCTGATTTGGGCCAGGCCCTTCTCCTTCACCACATCGCCGGGGGTTTTATCGCTCCAGATAATCTCCTCCAGCACCGTTTTGCCGGCGGTGTTGGAGATGGTCTTTTTTTCGATGAGGGCGATCATCTGGCAAAGTTTTTCCGGGGTGAGCCGGGTATCCGCAATGGCCTTGTTCTTCTCGTTGAGGATGCGGGAAACGTCCCCCAGCAGCCAGTTGGAGACAGCCTTGGGCTGGCAGAGGCCCAGGGCCAGGCATTTTTCAAAATAATCCGCCTTATCCGGGTTTTCGCACAAAAGGTTTGCGTCAAAGAAGGGCAGGCCGGTTTCCTTCATGTACCGCAGCAGCTTTGTCCCCGGCAGCTCCGGGATGGTGGCCCGGAGCGCCTCCAGCAGCTCCTCCGGCACCACAATGGCCCCCAGGTCCGGCTCCGGGAAGTAGCGGTAATCCTGGGCGTCCTCCTTGGAGCGCAGCAGGTAGTTCTTCCCCGCCAGGTCGTCCCAGCGGCGGGTCTCCTGGCTGATGGTGCCGCCGGCCTCCAGTATCTCCATCTGCCGCCGGGCCTCGTACTCGATGGCCCGCTCCACGGCGGAAAAGCCGTTGACGTTCTTCATCTCGCACCGGGTGCCGAACTGGGCGGCGCCCTCCGGCATCACCGAGACGTTGACATCGCAGCGGATAGACCCCTCCTGCATCTTGCAGTCGGAGATATCCAAATACTGGAGGATGGCCCGGATGGAATCCAGGTAGGCCTTGGCCTCGTGGGCGGAGCGCATATCCGGCTCCGAGACGATTTCGATAAGGGGCACCCCGCAGCGGTTCAGGTCCACCAGGCTGCCGGAAAAGCTCTCCGAATGGATGAGCTTGCCGGCGTCCTCCTCGATGTGGATGCGTGTGATGCCGATGCGCTTGGTGTTCCCCTCCTCGTCCACCACGGCGTCGATGTAGCCGTGCTCGCAGAGGGGGATATCAAACTGGGAAATCTGGTAGGCCTTGGGCAGGTCGGGGTAGAAATAGTTCTTCCGGTCCGCCTTGCAGACGGGGTTGATGGTGCAGTTTGTGGCGTAGCCCATGCGGATGGCGTACTCCACCACCTTTTCGTTGAGGGTGGGGAGGCTCCCCGGCATGCCGGTGCAGTTGGGGCAGCAGTTGGAGTTCACCTCCGAGCCAAAGGAGTTTTTGCAGCTGCAATAGATTTTGGTTTTGGTGGAAAGCTCGGCGTGGACCTCCAGGCCGATGACGGTGATATATTTCATCCTTCTCCCCCTCCTTTTAGGCTAAAGCCGCGACGCTGCAAAGACTGCCGCCCCGGAGCTGCTGGAAGGCGTAGGCGGCGTCAAAGAGCCGCGCCTCCGAAAAGCGGGGGCCAATAAGCTGCATCCCCACCGGCATCCCCTGGGAGCTGCCGCAGGGGACGGAAAGCCCCGGCAGCCCGGCGATGTTCACCGCAATGGTACAGATATCGGCGGCGTACATCTTCAGGGGGTCCCCGATGTTCTCCCCCAGCTTAAAGGCGGTGGATAAAAAGATTGCGGCGGGGGAAGAAATCGGTCCCCTGGCCGGTAT
>WSMP01000154.1 GCA_013316495.1 Angelakisella sp. | reverse complement strand
CCTCTACCCGGCGGATTTAAACCGCCTCCGGGAGCTTTTCCGGGGGCAGCGGGAGCTGGGGGTGGACGTGCTGGTGCGGGAGGTGCAGACCACCCCGGTGAACCTGTCCCTCACCCTGGGGGTGCGGGAGGGCTGGGACTACGACGCCGTGCGGGAGAGCTGCGAGGAGGCCCTCCAGGAGGAGCTGGAGGGCCTGGACATCGGGGAGCCCTGGCTGCTGGCCCGGATGTACCGGTGCGTTATGTCCCAGGAGGGGGTCCATAACTGCGCCGTCACCCTCCCCGCCGCCGATGTCTACCCCCTGGAGGACCGGCTGCTGGTCCCCGGCGGCATCACCATCCAGCGGATGGAGGTGAGCGTATGAGCCTGGGGCTGGCCTTCAATCCCATCACCGACCTGCCCAAAACCAAGATGTACCAGGAGATGCGGGGCCTGGATTTTTATAACCTGGACAGCGCCACCCTGGTGCGGTACGAGCTGCGCGCCTACCAGTACGGCTTCCAGGTGCTGCTGCGGATGGTGGAGAGCCTCCAGGAGGGGTGGTGGCCCCTCACCTGCTCCGAAAGCCAGCTGGAGGCCATGGAGAGCCTGCTGCGCCTGCCGCCCCGGCCCCGCTCCGCCCTGGAGGAGCGGCGGCAAACGGTGCTGGCGCTGCTGGGGCTGGGGTCGCCGGAGGACTGCACGCCGGGGGGCGCCCAAAGGGCGCTGCGGGCAGCGGGGATAGAGGCCCAGGTACAGGAGGACTTCCAGAATCAGCGGCTGCTGGTACAGGTGGAGAGCTTTGGGGCGGAGTATGATTCCATCTACCAGTGCATGGAGCGGGGCCGGGAGTTTCTGCCCGCCCACATGGAGGTGATTTTTGAGTACGGCGGTCCGGACTGGAGCCAATGGGAGGAGGACACCGGCACCTGGGAGGCTTTTGACGCTGCGGACCTCACCTGGCAGCAACGAGACCGGTGGCGTGCCGCCACAGTCTCGCCCTCCGGCGTGCCGCCGGTGTCACGCCCTGCACGGCCTTCGGCCTTACCTTAGCAAAAGGCGAAAGTGATTGCCTGGAGTCTTAGCCAGTAGGGCCGAAGGCTGGTAAAATTACCACCGCCAATGCACTTGCAGTTCCGCCGCGAAGCGGCGGCATTGCCGCCACAAGCGGCTCCGCCGGAGGCCCCGAACACGGCCACCGAGCGGCGGGCGCGGCTAAAGCTCCGCTGGTTAAGCGGGGGCGGAAAACTTTGCCCCCACCGCCCACCCGCCGCAATGCTACGGCCGGGGTAAGCTAGTTGGCTTTCGTGGAGACCGCCTTTGCTTGGTGCTACTGTCCTGCGCCAGTGAAGGCGGCGGTCCCTGGGTCCGAACCGCAGCGCCCGACGCCTGTGTGCCGGAGCGGGGATACCTAAGGGGGTGCAACCCCCTTGGGCCGTTCTTTCCCCCCTTTCTGTCGGTACAGAAAGGGGGTCCCCGCCGGATAGGCGAAAAAGATTGGCGCGGCCAGAAAATGAAACCCAGAAGCGAGCTTTGCGCAACAAACCCCCGCCGGGCAGGCGAATAAAACCCAACCCAGCAGCCCCCAACAAATCCAAAAGAAGAGGAGAGAGGAAAATGCCCAGCAGTTCCAAAACCAATTACCTGCAGCTTAACTATTGGTCCGCCGGGGATAAGCCTAAAATGGCGGATTTTAATAACGATAACCAGCGGCTGGATAATGCCTTCCAGTCCCATGTCCAGAATAATGCCCAGCACCTCACCGGCAACCAAAGCGCATGGCTCGCCCAGCCCTTTGTCTCCGGCACCTATACCGGGGACGGCGCCGCCAGCCGCAGCGTCACCCTGGGCTTTGCCCCGGCGCTGCTGGTGATTCTCCCGGAGGGCTACGGCCCCCTGGAGCTGGATACCGTCCAGGAGACTCCCCTCCTGCGCTTCGCCCTGGCGGCGGACGGCTGCGGCAGCACGGGGGTGACCCTCACCGCCACCGGCTTTACGGTGAACCAGGCCCAGAGCATCCCCCTGGCGGGCCTTGCCAAAACCTGCCTCAACGAGCAGAAGGTGGTCTACCGGTACTTCGCCATCCGCCCCGCGGGATAACCAGGCTGGCGCCAGGGGCAAAAATGTAGTATAATGGGTGGAGCTTTGGAAGGGAGGAATGTAGCGTGAAGGGCGACCTGACCAAGGGGCCGGTGATGGGCTCGATGCTCCGCTTCGCCGTCCCCATGATTTTGGGGAACCTGCTTCAGCAGTGCTACAATGTGGCGGATACCCTGATTGTGGGGCGGTTTTTGGGGGCGGACGCCCTGGCGGCGGTGGGCTCCTCCTTCGCCCTGATGACCTTCCTCACCTCCATCCTCCTGGGCCTCTGCATGGGGAGCGGGGCCTGTTTTTCCATCCGCTTTGGGGAGGGGGACGAGGAAGGGCTGAAGGAGGGGATGTGGGTTTCCTTTGTCCTCATCGCCGGGCTGGCCCTGGCCCTGACCGCGGCGGTCTACGCTCTGCTGGAGCCCATCCTAACCCTGCTGCGGGTCCCCCCGGAGGTGCGCCCCCTGATGGCCCAGTATCTACAGGTGATTTTCGCCGGGATACTGGCCACCTTCCTGTACAACTACTTCGCCTCCCTGCTGCGGGCGGTGGGCAACTCGGTGACCCCCCTCTGCTTTCTGGCGGTGTCCGCCGTCCTGAACATCGCCCTGGACCTGTGGTTTGTCCTGGGGCTGGAGCGGGGGGTGCGGGGCGCGGCGGAGGCCACTGTCCTGGCCCAGTACCTCTCCGGGGCGGGCATCGCCCTGGCGGCCTGGCTGGGGTTCCCGCAGCTGCGCCTGGCCCGGCGGCACCTGCGCGTCCGGCGGGGCCGGGCCGGGGAGATTCTGGGATTTTCCCTCCTCACCTGCGTTCAGCAGTCGGTGATGAACCTGGGCATCCTTATGGTCCAGGGGCTGGTGAACAGCTTTGGGACGGTGGTGATGGCCGCCTTCGCCGCGGCGGTGAAGATTGACGCCTTCGCCTATATGCCGGTGCAGGACTTCGGCAACGCCTTTTCCACCTTCATCGCTCAGAACTACGGCGCGCGGGAAAAGGAGCGCATTGAGAAGGGACTGAAAGGAGCGGTGGTGACTGCCATTGGGTTCAGTATGGCGGTGTCCGTTCTGGTCTGGGTCTTTGCCGGGCCGCTGATGGGCCTGTTCACTGAGCCGGGGGAGAGGGCCATCGTGGTGGAGGGTGTGCGGTACCTGCGTATTGAAGGGGGCTTTTATGCCGGGATCGGCTGTTTGTTCCTGCTCTATGGACTGTACCGTGCCCTGGGCAAGCCAGGCATGTCGGTGGTGCTGACGGTGGCCTCTCTGGGCACGCGGGTGCTGCTGGCGTATCTCCTGTCCGCAGTTCCCACCATCGGCGTGGTGGGAATCTGGTGGTCGGTGCCCATTGGATGGCTGCTAGCCGACGGGATCGGCGCGGCCTACTATTTTCTGCGGCAGTACCGTCAATGCCTCTGCAAAGCGAAACTGGATGGGGCCAAAGGTCAGGCCAAAGATGTTGCCAAAGTATCCCATTAC
>WSMP01000153.1 GCA_013316495.1 Angelakisella sp. | reverse complement strand
GTCATCACCACCGCCACCGACCGGGCGGGCCTTGTGGCGATTGACAGCTGGGCGGCAAAAAACGGCTGGCGGCTGGAGCGGCCGGAGAAGGTGAAGGCCATCTCCGCCGCCCTGGTGGCAGGGAGGCCCGTCTCCTTTCAGAGCGATTTCCCGGTGCGGGGGCCCCTGCCCCGCGGCTACCAGCCAGGGGAATACGCCCCCAAGCTGTGGTTTACAATGCGTGCCGCCCCCTCGGAAGCCCTCAAGGTGCTCCCCCCGGCCCTCTGGGTGGGAATCGGCTGCCGCCGGGGGGCCAGCCGGGAGCAGATTACCGCCGCCGTGGACGCCGTCCTGGCAGAGGAAGACCTTTCCCCCCTGGCGGTGATGGGTGCCGCCACCATCTGTATCAAGGAGAGGGAGCCAGGGCTGGTGCTTCTCTGCAAAGAAAGAGGCTGGCCGCTGCGGAGCTTTTCGCCGGAGGAGCTGGCCGCCCAGCCGGGGGAGTTCACCCCCTCCGCCTTTGTCCAGGAGACCACCGGGGTGGACAACGTCTGCGAACGTGCCGCCGTGGCTGCCAGCGGGGGCGGCAAGCTGCTGGTGAAAAAGAGGGCATTGGAGGGCGTCACCGCCGCTGTTGCCGCCAGGGAGATCACCCTGCGGCTGGAGGAGAAGGAGGAACTGGGATGACCGAAGAATGGGAGACCCTGTACCAAAGGGCGCTGGCTGTGGCAAAGCCAAGAAATATATCGGAACGTGTGGAGGCCGGCTGGGTGGGGGCGGCGCTCCTTGGCCGTGACGGGAATATCTACACCGGGGTCTCCATCGACACCGCCTGCTCCCTGGGGATGTGCGCTGAGCGTGCCGCTGTGGCCGCCATGCTTACAGCGGGGGAAGGGGAGGTCCGAAAGGTCTGCGCCGTCTCCGCCAGCGGCCAGGTGCTGTCCCCCTGTGGAGCCTGCCGGGAGCTGCTGTCCCAACTGGGGGAGGAAAGCTGGGAGGCGGAGGTGCTGCTGGATAAGAAAGGCAGGACCAGGAGGCTCCGGGAGCTGGTGCCGGAGGCCTGGAGCTGTGGGAACGAAGGAGGGTGAGCCATGGGTAAAATCTATGTTGTAGGCATCGGTCCCGGCGGGCCGGGGGACACCACCCCGCGGGTCGAGGCAGCTCTGGCCGCCAGCGATGTCCTGGTGGGCTACACCACCTATATCCAGCTGGTGCGGGAGCGCTACCCGGAGAAAGAAATTGTCGCCACCCCCATGACCACCGAGGTGGAGCGGTGCCGCGCCTGCCGGGAGCTGGCCCTGGGGGGGAAGACCGTGTCCATGGTCTGCTCCGGGGACGCGGGGGTCTACGGCATGGCGGGGCTGGTGCACCAGGTGTGCCGGGATTTTCCGGAGCTGGAAATTCAGGTGCTCCCTGGGGTGACTGCCGCCACGGCGGGGGCCGCTCTCCTGGGTGCGCCCCTGGTCCACGATTTTGCCGCCGTCTCCCTCAGCGACGCCCTCACCCCCTGGGAGACCATCGCCCGGCGGCTCCTGCTGGCGGCGGAGGGGGACTTCGTCCTCTGCCTCTATAATCCCGCCAGCAAAAAGCGGCCGAATACCCTCCGCCAGGCGGCGGAGCTGCTGCTGCGGCGCCGCGCCCCGGATACCCCCTGCGGCCTGGCCCGGAGGATTGGCCGGGAGGGGGAGGAAAGCTGGCTCTGCACCCTGGGGGAACTGGGGGAGCAGCCGGCGGATATGTTCACCACCGTCTTTGTGGGCAACAGCCAGACCCAGGTGGTGAACGGGCGGCTGGTGACCCCGCGGGGGTACGAGGGGAAGGGGACGCTGTAGAATGAAAAAGGGCGGCCTTGTGATTTTTGGGGGGACGGCGGAGGGACGGCAGCTGGCCCTGGAGCTTTGCCGCCGCTGCCCGGAGAAGGAGATTTGGGTATCGGTTGCCACCGGTTACGGCCGGGTGCTATTGGAGGAAGGGCGGCCGGAAAATCTCCGCCTTCAGGAGGGGCGGCTGGAGCAAAGGGAGATGAGCGCTTTCCTCTGCCAGGGGGGCTTTGCCGCCGCGGTGGACGCCACCCACCCCTACGCCCAGGAGGTTTCGGAAAACCTCCGTCTGGCCTGTCAAACAGCGGGCATCCCCTGTTTGGTTCTCCGGCGGGAGGCCACCCCCCTTACCGGCTGCCGGATGGCGGCGGATATCCGGGAGGCGGCCCAAAAATGCCGGGAGCTTCCCGGCCCCATCCTCCTGACCACCGGGGCCAAGGAGCTGCCCGCCTTCTGCCAGGAGCTGGGGGAGCCGGAGCGGGTCTTTCCGCGGGTGCTGCCTATGGAGGAAAGCCTGCGGCAATGCCGCCTGGCCGGTATCCCTGCCCGGCAAATCGTCGCGATGCAGGGCCCCTTTTCCAGGGAGCTGAACCTGGCGCTGCTGCGGCAGCTTTCCATCGCCATCCTGGTCACCAAGGACGGCGGCCCCGCCGGCGGGATGCCGGAAAAGCTCCTGGCCGCCCAGGAGCACGGGGCGGAGATTGTGGTGGTTCGGCGGCCCCCGGCAAGGGGGCGGGAGTATGAAGCGGAGGCGCTTTTGGAGCTTCTGGGAAAGGAGGGGGGAGAATGAAGGTGTCCCTTATCGGGATGGGTCCGGGGCATCCCTCTCTGCTGACCCAGGCGGCGGCGGAGGCCATCGCCCAGGCAGCGCTGCTCATCGGTTCCCCCCGGCTGCTGGAGCCGTACCGGAGGGGGGGACGGCCCTGCCGGGAGGGGGTGCTGGCTGGGGATATCCTCCAAATCCTCCAGGAGGAGGGGCCGGAAAAGGCCGCCGTCCTCCTTTCCGGGGACCTGGGCTTTTACAGCGGGGCCAAAAGCCTCCTGCCCCTGCTGCGGGAGGCGGGGATAGAAACCGCCTGCCACTGTGGCATCTCCTCTCTCCAGTATTTCTGTGGCAGGCTGGAGCGGCCCTGGGAGGGGATTCACGCCGCCAGCGCCCATGGCAGATCCTGCGACCCGGCGGCGCTGGTGCGGCGGCACGGGACCGTCTTCTTCCTCACCGGGGAGAAGAGGGGCCAGACCCCCGGAGACCTTTGCCAGCAGCTGGTGGAGGGAGGGTGTCCCAAGGCCCAGGTCTGGGTGGGCTCTCGCCTCTCCTACCCCGACGAGGTCATCGCCATAGGCCGGGCGGAGGAATTTGCCAGGATGAAATTCCCTCCTCTCTCGGTGGTGCTGGCGGAGGGGGAGCCGGAGCGCCTCCCCTGGCCCTATGTCACCCCTGGCATCCCGGATAGCGGTTTTATTCGGGATAAGGTGCCCATGACCAAGGCGGAGGTTCGGGCAGTGGCCCTCTCCAAGCTCCGCATCGCCCCTGGGGATACCCTCTGGGATGTGGGGGCGGGGACGGGAAGCGTGGCGGTGGAGATGGCGCTGCTGCTCCGGGAGGGCCAGGTCTTCGCCATCGAGGGAAAGAAGGAGGCCTGCGCCCTCATCCAGGAAAACGCCCGAAAATTCGGGCTGAAAAACCTCACCCTGGTGGAGGGGAAAGCTCCGGCGGCGCTGGAGGCCCTTCCCCCTCCGGAC
>WSMP01000152.1 GCA_013316495.1 Angelakisella sp. | reverse complement strand
GATGGCTACACCCTGGATCGCTCCCTCTTTTCCCAGGAGGAGCAGAAAAACATCCTCCAGGCCCTGCAAATGCTCCAGGCCGCAAGCTACCCTGACGCCGGCCTCACCCTCCACAAGCTGGGGGCCATCTTTGGCCGGCGGCCCGAAGAAAATTGGCTCTCCATCGACCTCTCCTATTGGGGCAGCGGTCAACAGCGGCAGGCGGAGCTTTCCCAGCTGCAATCCGCCATCGTCCACAAGCGCCGGGTAGCCTTCCTATACTTCAGCTCCAGCCTGCAACGCTCCCAACGGACCGTGGAGCCTTTGCAACTGGCCTTTAAGGGAAGGACCTGGTATCTGGTGGGGTACTGCCAAAAGCGGCAGGAGCTCCGGACCTTTCGCCTTTCCCGCATCAAGGAGCTTCGCCTTCTGGCGGAGACCTTTACCCGCACCCTTCCCCAGGATTATATCCTGGGGGCGGACTGTCCGGCGGAGCCGGAGCTGCTCCTCTTTAAGCTGCGGTTTGCCCCGGAAATTGCCTACAAGCTGTACGACGACTTCCAGGAGGATCAGGTGAGGCCGGAGGCGGATGGCAGCTTCACCGTCACCTTCCCCTACCCCCTCAGCAACTGGACCTTCCACTACCTGTTGTCCTTTGGGCGGTATGTGGAGGTTCTGGAACCGGCTATCGCCCGGAGGCTTTTGCGGGAGCGGGCTTTGGAGATTGCTGCTCTTTACAAGGCTTAACAGGCTTATCTGGAATTAAGAAAGGATGTTAAAACCGATGGAAAAATGGCTGTATGTGATGATGATTGAAAAGACAAAGTCCTATAACCGCCTCACCAAAGCTGCGGTGGAGCGGCACGTCGCCCGCCTGGAGGAGCTGGATAACCAGGGGCACCTGGAGCTTGCCGGCGTCTTCAAGGGGTATCCCGGCGTCGCCGGTATGTACATCCTCCGGGCCGAAAGCTACGAAGCCGCCGAGGAGCTTTGCAGGCAGGAGCCCTTGGTGGTGGAGGGCTTTGCCACCTATAAGCTGAAGGCCCTTTTGGTGGCGGAGCGGGAAAATCATTACCTGCTGTAAAACACCCCAAAGCCCCATAAAAAAAGACCCCCTTCGGGGGTCTTTTTTGTGCTGCTCAGGCCAGGATATCCATATGGCTGCCCGGAACAGTAGGAGGGACTGCCTGCTGGATGTCCTCCACGATGGCGGCAGCCTGCTGTGTCATCTGGTCCATCGCCTTGCGGGTGACGGCAACGCTAACCGCCTGGGCGGTTTGCATCTGGCTCAGAGAAATGCTGGTAGCCGCGATTGACATTACATCCATGTTCATCAATCCTTTTCTGAGATTTAGAGCTTGTATTCACAACCATCCAATACCATCTGGCCGGCTCTTTTTTCGCCCTGCTGTGTTAAAAATCCTTGAATTACACCAAGTAGTTCTGCGGATTTTTGCCTTGCAGGATGGAGAAACCTCTCGCTCATCTGGCATTGTCCGGCTATGGATACAGGTTCTTATGCGATGGGGGCCTTTCGGCCCCCAGGGCAGCAATTAGTATTTGTCGCTGTTGTAGGCGACGTAATCGTCATCATCATCCTGGTAGGAGATGGACTTGCCGGTAAAGGAAGGGACAGAGGAACTGAAGCTGGAACCGCCGCTGAACTCATCGCTGAGGGTGAACTGATCCACCAGCTCCTTCAGGATGGTGGACTGGCTGGCCAGCTCCTCGCTGGCGGCAGCGGATTCCTCCGAGGTGGCGGAGTTGGTCTGAATGACGCTGGAAATCTGGTCCACACCCTGGGTGACCTGGGCCACGGCCTCGGCCTGCTGCTTGGAGGCAGAGGCGATGCGGTTGATGGTGACGACGATCTCCTGGGCGCCCTCCACCACTTCCACCAGGTCCTTGGCGGTCTCGGTGGCGATGCGGGTGCCGTTCTCCACCGCCTTCACAGAACCCTCGATGAGGGCGGAGGTGCTCTTGGAGGCGTCGGCGGACTTGCTGGCCAGGTTGCGGACCTCATCGGCCACAACGGCAAAGCCCTTGCCGGCGGCCCCAGCGCGGGCGGCCTCCACGGCGGCGTTGAGAGCCAGGATGTTGGTCTGGAAGGCGATATCCTCGATGGTCTTGATGATCTTGGCGATTTCCTTGGACTTCTCGCTGATTTCGCCCATGGCGGCGGTCATTTCCTGCATCTGGGTGTTGCTCTGGTCGATCTTCTGGCCCACATCGTCCGCCATCTGGCTGGCCTGCTGGGCGTTATCGGCGTTGGCCTTAATCTGCTCGGAGATGTCGTTGATGGTGGCGGCCAGCTCTTCCACAGAGGAAGCCTGCTCGGTGGCGCCCTGGGAAAGGGCCTGGGCACCGGAGGAGACCTGGTCGGCGCCGGAGGAAACCTCCTCCGCGGCCTGGTGAATCTGGACCATGGTGCTGCTCAGCTTCTGCTTAAGGCTGCGCAGGGCGTGGAGGATGGTGCTCAGGTCACCCACATAAAGGGCCTCGTCGCGGGTCTTGACATTGAAGTTGCCCCCGGCCATCTTGCTCAGGAGGTCGCAGACATCCTCAATAACGCCGCCCAGGATGATCTGGCTCTTGCGCAGCGCCTCGCACATATCGCCAATCTCGTTCTTGCTCTGGTAATCCACCGGAATCTTCAGGCGGCCTTCGCTGAAGCCCATCAGGGCCTTCTGCACCTGGGCGGTGGGAACGACGATACCCCGAATCACTTTGGTGATGAAGAGCATCATGATGACCAGGACCACGGCCAGGACCCCCATCACAATGAGGGTTATGTAGGTAAAGCCCTTCTGCTGGCTGGCAAGCTCGGCGTTTTTCGCGGCGTTCAGGGCATTATCCATCCCCTCCGCAATCTCTCCCAGGGCATCCAGGCGGGGGATACACTCGTTCTGCACCAGGCGGATGGCCTCTTCCGTGCGGCCGGCATTGGCAGCGGTGAGAATATCGTTGGCGGCTTCCTTCCAGCTGTCAATGGCCTTCTTGTATTCTACAAGCTGATTATCCTGCAGGGTATAGACGCTTTCCAGGGTTGCCATATCCTGGTCCAGGGCGGAAAGGGAGGTCTGGATGGCGGCAAGCATCTGGGCGTTATTGGGGTTATCCGGAAGCAGCAGAATGTTGCGGAGATTCCGGGCCGCAATGTTGGCGTCGATGCGGGTGGCCTTAATCAGGTCGCAGGCTTCAACATCGGTGTTGATCACCTCCACCATCTTACCGCTCTGCTGGTTCATCAAAAACAGCGTAGAAGCGATGATGATGATGGAAACCAGAAGGGTGATCCCGAACCCTAACAAGAGACTGGTTCTGATCTTCATGTTCTTGAGCATAGATACAGCTCCTCCTTGCCTATTTGTGGTGGCATTTTGTCAGACAGGCGCAGTTTTCCCGCCTGAGTGATTCTGTGTCAATATAATTATCGTCACATTTCGGAAAAAAGCAAGCAAAAAACAAGCCAATCTTATTTCTTCCTCCAGGGAATTTTCCATTTCTGCCGCTCCTGGGGGATGTTTTTCTGCTCCTCCTGGGAAAAGAGGGAGCGATCCAGGGTGTAGCCATC
>WSMP01000151.1 GCA_013316495.1 Angelakisella sp. | reverse complement strand
GGATCTTTCCAAACATGAATCTCATTCGAGACATCGTCAACGAGGAAATCATCAAAATTTGTGCTGCCCTTCCCCGCATCTGGGGCGGGCAGTGGGTGCGGGACGTCACCCGGTAGTCTGTGCAAAACTGCCAAATAACTGGAAATTCCCGGAAAAAGCACAAGATATTGTGTCTGGAAAATGGTTCCTCCACCAAATAGGCGGCTTTTGGAAGGATTTTCTCCGCCGTTTCCCAAACTTTCCCCTGGGGTATAAACATTTTTTGTAAAAAATCTACAAAAACCGCTTGACAACCGCGCTGTTTAAGGCTACAATAAGAAAGCCAGTGGAAAAGCCTGTCTGTTACAGGAGCAAACGATGACAAGGGCACTACAAAACCTCACAGATGAAACGCTCATCCTTGCCGCCAGGCGGGGCGATGATTCCGCCGTCACCGAATTGGTGAGCCGGTATCTGCCCATGATACGTCGCCGGGCCGCCCGGTACTACCTGCCGGGGATGGACGCCGAGGATGTGGTGCAGGAGGGCCTCATCGGCCTTCTGAAGGCCATCCGTCTTTTTGACGGGCAGCAAAGCGCCTTCCCTTCCTTTGCTTCGGTCTGCGTGAGTTCCACCATGGCCACGGCGGCCAAAACCGCCCTTTCCCAAAAGAGCCGTCCCCTCAGCGATTATTCCCCCCTGGACGAGCTGGCCGGGAGCTTTGCGGAGCGCCTGGTAAGCCCGGAGGAGGAAATTATCATCGCCGAACAGATGGAGGAGCTTTACGGGAAGATACACGCTCTTTTGTCCAGTTTTGAACAGCAAGTTCTGACCCTCTACCTCAGCGGCCACTCTTATTTGGAAATTTCACAACTTCTTCGTACTTCCCCCAAAGCTGTGGACAACGCCCTGCAAAGAGTCCGACGGAAGCTGCGGTCGGTGTAGGAACCGGCAAAAGCGAAGCAGGCCTGCCCAGGAAGGCAGGTTCCAAACCCAGTCATCAGCCTGGATACGCCAGGTTGAGTAATAATGCCCCCGGAACTTCCAAATGCGTGAACTCGCTTTGGATCCTGCGGGTAAAAATCCATAAGCGAGGTAAAATGCTATGTACGAAGACAAGAAGCTAGTGTGCAAAGAGTGCGGCCAGGAGTTCATCTTCACCGCCGGCGAGCAGGAGTTCTACGCGGAGCGCGGCTTCGCCAACGAGCCCCAGCGCTGCAAGGCCTGCCGTGACGCCCGCAAGGCCAGCCAGCGTTCCGACCGCGAGATGTTCACTGCCGTCTGCGCCAGCTGCGGCAAAGAGGCCAAGGTTCCCTTCCGTCCCCGCGAGGACCGCCCTGTTTATTGCAGCGAGTGCTTCGCCCGCATGAAAGAGGAGCAGTAAGTTTTATTGCCCAAAAAGGCCAGAAGCGCCCCCGGTTTTACCGGGGGCGCTTTTTTGCAGGGTCCTTTCCCTCCCTGGGGCAAGGCAAAAAGAAAGAGGGGCCGGCGGGGCCCCTCTTCCTGCTTGGGCTGTGGCTTTTGCTCTTTGGGCAGGGGTTTAGCGGAACTTCACCGCAGTGCCGTAGGCCATAATCTCGCTGGCCCCCTGCATAATGGCGGAGGAGCTGTAACGGATGGCAATGATGCCGTCCGCCCCCAGGTGCTCCGCCTCCTCCACCATGCGGCGGGTGGCGATGGCCCTGGCTTCGTCCATCATCTCGGTGTAGGAATGCATCTCGCCCCCCACCAGGTTCTTAAAGCCGGACATAATGTCCTTGCCCACGTTTTTGCACTGGACGGTGCTGCCCTTCACCAGGGCGATGGTCTCAATCTCCTTACCGCTGATAAAATCGGTGGTGACCAGAATCATGAAAGTCCCTCCTTTAATAAGCCTTGCCCCAGATGATCATGGACTTCGCGGGCTTTCCGCAGATGGGGCAAACGTCGTACAGGTGCTCCTGCTCCAGGGGCATACACCGGCTGGTGAGGCCGGCTTCCTCCTTCATCCGGGCCTCGCAGGCGGGGTCCTCGCACCACATGGTGCGGATAAAGCCGGTCTTCTCCGGGTCGCCTGCAATGGAGAGAATCTCTTCCATAGAGGCGGCGGTGTAGGTGCGCCGCTCCCGGTTCTCCAGGGCCTTCTGGTACAGGCTGTTGTGGATCTCCCCCAGCAGCCGGTCGATTTCCTCCTCCAGCTTCTCCAGGGGGACAAAGGTCTTTTCCCGGCTGTCCCGGCGCACCAGGACGCACTGGCCCTTTTCAATATCCTTGGGGCCCAGCTCCAGGCGGATGGGGACCCCCTTCATCTCGTACTGGGCGAACTTCCAGCCGGGGGAGTTGTCGGAAAGGTCGATCCGGGTGCGGTAGCGGCTGGCAAGGCGCTGGTGAAGCTCCTGGGCCTTGTCCACCACCCCCTCCTTGTGCTGGGCGATGGGCACCACCACCACCTGGACCGGGGCCACGGCGGGGGGCAGCACCAAGCCGGAGTCATCCCCGTGGGTCATGATAATGGCCCCGATAAGGCGGGTGGAGACCCCCCAGCTGGTTTGGTGGGGGTACTGGAGGGTGTTCTGCCTGTCGGTAAAGCGGATCTCAAAGGCCCTGGCGAAGCCGTCCCCAAAGTAGTGGCTGGTGCCGGACTGGAGGGACTTGCCGTCGTGCATCATCGCCTCGATGGTGTAGGTGGCCTCCGCCCCGGCGAACTTCTCCTTTTCGGTCTTGCGCCCCTTCACCACCGGGATGGCCAAAAACTCCTCGCAGAATCGGGCGTAGATGTTCAGCATCCGCTCCGTCTCGATGATGGCCTCCTCTGCCGTCTCGTGCATGGTGTGGCCCTCCTGCCACAAAAATTCGCTGGTGCGCAGGAAGGGGCGGGTGGTCTTCTCGCACCGCATCACGCTGCACCACTGGTTATAGAGCTTGGGCAGGTCCCGGTAGGAGCTGATGATTTTGGCGTAGTGCTCGCAGAAGAGGGTCTCCGAGGTGGGGCGGACACAGAGGCGCTCCCCCAGCTTTTCCCCTCCGGCATGGGTGACCCAGGCCACCTCCGGGGCAAAGCCCTCCACGTGGTCCTTCTCCTTCTGGAGGAGGCTTTCCGGGATAAGGAGGGGCATATAGACGTTTTCGTGGCCCGTCTCTTTAAACATCCCGTCCAGGATGCGCTGGATATTCTCCCAGATGGCGTAACCGTAGGGCCGGTAGATGCAGCAGCCCTTGACGCTGCTGTAATCCACCAGCTCCGCCTTGCGCACCACGTCGGTGTACCATCGGGTAAAGTCCACTTCCATGGAGGTGATGTCCTCCACCAGTTTCTTTTCCTGTGCCATAATAAAAACTCCATTCCCCGCCGGTCCTTCCGGCAGATATTCTTTGCTGCGGCTCATACGGATGGAAAAGATGCCTCCCGCTCCTTTGGGGAGGCGCGCCTTTCCCGACACGAGCCGCGGTTTTCCCTTATTATAATCGTTTTGGTGTAAAAAAGAAAGAGCGGATTCCCGCCAGAGAGTGGCCGAGCTACGCGGGTTTTGCGGTCTCCAAAACATCCCACCGGGATGTTTTGGATGGGCAGCCCGTGCGCCCCCCTGGCACCGGCCCGTCGGGCTTTTCAGCTCCAA
>WSMP01000150.1 GCA_013316495.1 Angelakisella sp. | reverse complement strand
TGCCGTTCTTCTTTTTGCTTCTTTTTCTTCTTTCGCAAGAAGAAAAAGAAGGCGGAGCCTCTGGGTGCCTGCGCAGATACCTGGCGTAGGCAAGGGCGCTGGCGGCGGAGACGGCCACCATCAGCAGGCAGAGGAGCCAAAAGACCGGGGAGGCGGGACGGTGGGCATAGCCCCCCAGGGCGGTTTGGATGAGCATACCAGGCAGCAGGCCCAGGATGGAGCCCATGAGGTATCCCCGGTACTCCATCCCCATGGCCCCCAGGAGGATGCTCATCAAATCTCCGGGGAGGATGCCCAGGACCCGCAGGAGATAGGCGGTAAAGACCCCGTTGCGGGTGGCGATGCCGGTGGCCTGGGCGGCTTTGGGATGGCGGCGGCAGATGTGCTCCGCCACCTCCCGTCCGGAGATACGCCCCACCCAGTAGGGCAGGGTGACGCAGAGGCAAAGTCCCAGGAGATTCAGTCCCCAGGCGGCCCAAAGGGGAAAAATCACCCCGGAGGCCACATAGAGGAGTGAGATGGGAAAGACCACCGAAAGGGACTTCACCCCATAGGCACAGAAAAGCAGGAGGGCTGCCAGGGGAAGTGATTCCGGGGTGTAGTGGAGCAGCTCCTCCAGGGTATACCGCCGGGCGCCCAGGATACAGGAGAGGGTGAGGATGATGGTGATGCTGAGGGGAATATACCGCAGAAGGCGGTCGATGGCATCGGGGGAGTGCCGGGGTTGTTTGGAAACGGGAGCCATGGCCTATTTCTTCCTCCGTGGGGCGCGGCCGTTTTTCTTGGGGGGCGGAGGCGGCAGGGGCAGGGCCCGCACCAGCACCGCCTTGGCGGAGCCGTCCCGGCCGGCGACGGTGCGCATCTCAAACAGTTCCAGGGAATCCACAAAACGGGTGAGCTTCTTAAAGCCGTAGTTGCGCACATCAAAATCGGGAAAACGCTTGATGAGGATATTGCCGATATCGCTTACCGAGGCCCACCCCTCGTCATCGGAGGTCTCGTCGGCAATGGCCTGGATAGCGGCTTTGATGGCGGGCAGGGCCATCCGGTCCTCCCCGGCCACCGGGGGGAGGGGGGCGGTCTCCTCCGCGGCGGGCTGCTGGGCCAGCACCTCTAAATAGGTGAAGCGGTTACAGGCCGCCACAAAGGGGGCGGGGGTCTTCTTTTCCCCCATGCCGATGACGAACTTCCCCGCTTCCCGCAGGCGGCTGGCCAGGCGGGTAAAGTCGCTATCGCTGGAGACGATGCAGAAGCCCTCCACGTTGCCGGTATAGAGGATATCCATCGCGTCAATGATCATAGCGGAATCGGTGGCATTCTTGCCGGTGGTGTAGCCATACTGCTGGATGGGAGAGATGGAATAATCCAGCAAAACACTTTTCCAGGAGCCCAGGGCGGGACGGGTCCAGTCCCCGTAGATGCGCTTGTAGGTGATGGTGCCGTCGTTGGAAAGCTCGTCCAAAATGAGGCGGATATACTTGTCCGAGACGTTATCCGCGTCGATGAGCACCGCAAACCTCCGGTCTTTATCCATATGGGGGTCTCCTCCTAATGTTGTAATGATACTTAATAAAGTGTACCTTTTTTCCAGCTGGAATACAAGGGAAAGAGGCCGCTTTATAAAGAATTTTTTCGGTGATGGAAAAAAATATCGGTTTTTTGTAGCTTTTCTGTCCTTTTCCTCGTTTTCTTTTACAGATGGACATCGAAACGCGGCGGACGCGCCGCCTGACCGTCATGGAGGTTTCCCAATGAATTTCACCCATCTGCTGACATTTCTGGCCTGGGCCTGCAGCCTGGCTATGACCGCCTATACCGCTTATTTCTTCGTCATCGCCCTCTTTTCCCTGAAGAAGCCCAAGAAATATCCCCACACCGCCCCCCAAACCCGCTTTGCCGTTCTGGTGGCCGCCCGCAATGAGGAAGCGGTCATCGGCGGGCTGGTGGAAAGCCTGCTGGCCCAAAATTATCCCCAGGAGCTGTTTGATGTCATCGTGGTGCCCAACAACTGCACAGATGGCACCGGGACTGCCGCAGGCAGAACCGGTGCCACGGTGCTGGACTGCACCGTGCCCACCTCCTCCAAGGGGGAGGTGCTGGACTTCGCCCTGAACCGCATCTTCCGGTGGAAAAAGAGCTATGACGCCGTCTGCGTCTTCGATGCGGACAACCTGGTGCACCCGGACTTCCTCCAGCGGATGAACGACGCCTGGCAGGCGGGCGCCAGGGTGGCCCAGGCCTACCGGGACAGCAAAAACCCCACCGACACCCCTATCTCCGGCTGCTATTCCATCTACTACTGGATGGTGAACCGCTTTTACAGCCAGGCCCGCTCCAACTTGGGTCTTTCGGCCATCATCAACGGCAGCGGCTTTATGGTGTCCATGGAGCTGCTGCGGCGGCAGGGGGGCTGGAAGACCGCCACCATCACCGAGGACATTGAATTTTCCGCCATCTGCGCCATGGGCCGGGAAAAAATTTGGTGGGTGCCGGGGGCCGTCACCTTTGATGAGCAGCCCCTCACCTTTGCCCAGTCCTGGAAGCAGCGCAAGCGCTGGTCCACTGGCATGGTGCAGTGCATGGAGCGGTACGCTGTCCCCCTTCTTTCCCGCGCAGCAAGGGGGAATCTCTTCTCCCTGGACAGCCTGCTCTTCTTTATTCTGCCGGTGGTACAGGTGCTGGGTCTGCTGGCCATGGCTGGCGGCGCGGTCTTCGACCTTTTGGGGATAAGCTACGGCCTCTTCCCTGTCACCAGTCTCTTCCATCAAATCTTTTTCGCGGTGAACCTTTCCTTTTTCACCACATTCCTGGGGGCGCTGCTGGCGGTGGCCGCCAACGGAAAACCCATTCGCCCCATGCTCCCGGCGATGATTTGGTATTGGCTCTTTATTATGAGCTGGATGCCCCTCAACCTCCTCTGCCTGGTGCGCAGAAGCACCGTCTGGGAAGCCATCCCCCACACACGGGCCCTCTCCCTTTCCCAGGTGCAAGGACTCCGGTAAAGCCCCTCTCTGTCTCCTTCTCCCCTGCTGGCCGCTGACGTTTCCGCATTTTTTGCGAATTTTACCTCATTTTTTTAAAATCGTCACACAATTGTCATATCTTTATAGTATACTGCTTCACAATGAACGGTGCGTCCACCATGGCCGGGCCTTTAGAGCCTGTTTCCCCCCTCTGCACGCCGTCCAGGCAGGTTTTTTCCTTCCCCTGCGGCGCGCTTGAAGGGTTTCCAGCAGGCTCTTATTGAAACGAGAGGAGCGTTCCCTTATGAAACATGAGAATTTGCCTTCCGGTTCCTCGGAACTGGTGCGGGACATCGTCGCCAATTGCCTTTCCAGGGCAGGACTTTGTCTTACCCATCCAGAGCAGCTTGAACACCTGGAAGAGGGAGAAATCGGCCTCACTGTAAATCTCACCATTCCCGGCGGCGAAGAGCCTGCCGCTCCCCTTACCTTCACCTGCAGCGTCAAGGAGCTGCAACACTCCATCCCCCTGGGGAAAAACTTCCTGCGGTGCGACGAGCTGGAGATCGACTGCCGCCGCCGCAGGGCCACCCATATCGACGCGGGAACGGTAATTTGCGACATTGTGCAGCCCACCCAGGGCA
>WSMP01000149.1 GCA_013316495.1 Angelakisella sp. | reverse complement strand
CCTTTTCCTGTCATTCTCTCTATTTTCCGCCTTTCGGCCGGTTTTCGCAAGGGGCGGGGGCCACTTTCTGCGAAACCGCCAAGAAAGAGGCGGCGGGGCGGAAATTATTGGGTAAGAAGCTGTGGGGCCAAAGGGCAGATTGCGCTGGCCTTTTCCGGCAAACTATGCTATTATGGAACCGGTAGCTATCCCCCGCGCCCCAGATGAAGAAGAAAATCTATCTTGGGATGCAATAAAAAACGAAAAACCGGACACGGATTAGATGTGAGCCGGGGAAAAGGTCGGTGACACAGGAAATGGAAATTAGCGCGCAGGACGTTGCAAGGGCCAGAGAGGGAGACCGGGAGGCCTTTGGCCGCCTTTACGACGGGGTGGCCCGCGAGCTTTACCGGGTGGCCCTCTATACCCTGGGGAACCCCCAGGACGCCGAGGACGTGGTGGCCGAGACCTTCCTGGAGGCATGGAAGGGCATCCAGGGCCTGCGGGAGCCGGAGCGCTTCCGCCAGTGGATGCTGCGCATCCTTTCCATCCGGTGCAAGCGGCGGGTGGGGCGCTACGTCCAGGAAAAAGGGAACATCGACATTGACGATTATATCGAGGAGGGCGTCCCCGATTCCAGCGGCCCCCAGGCGGAGGTCCGGGACGCCATGGCCCGCCTTGCCCCGGAGGAGCGGCAGATTGTCCTCCTTTCGGTGCTGGAGGGGTACACCATGCGGGAGATTGCCCAGATGCTGGAGCTGCCCCAGGGGACGGTGAGCTCCAAGCTCCACCGCACCCTGAAGAAGCTCCGGCGGATGCTGGGGGATACATAAGAGGAAGGGAGGAAGCCGGAATGAACGAGCACGATTTGGAATACCTGCGGGAAAAGCTGGCCCTCCTGGGGGAGCCGGAGCTGCCCCCCGCCCTTTCCGCCGCCGCCCTGTTCCAGAGGATGGAGGAGGGGAGCCTTTCCCTGCCGGAGGAGGACCCGTTGGAGGAGACAGCCGCTTCCGGGAAAGCGCCGGCCGGCGAGAGCCCGTCCCAGGGGGGGAAGGTGATTTCCTGGAAGAAGGTGCTGCGGCGGGGCATCCCCCTGGCCGCCTGCCTGGCGCTGGTGCTGATGGTGTACCAGGGCCGGGAGGTGGGGCTGGCGAAAAACTTCGGTGCTGCCAACCAGCCGGCCCCTGCCGCCCATGCCCCGGAAGCCGCCTGCGACGAGAATGAGGAAAGCAGCGGGGAGCAGAAGAGCCTCCTGCGCAGCTCCAAGACGGAGGACGCCCCGGCAGAAGGGGAGGAGGCACAGCGCCCCAGCCCCCTGATGGCCTCCAGCGCTTCCAGTGCTTCCAGTGCCCCGGTTTCACCGGAGCCGGACGCCGGGAGCGATACGGCCAAGCAGGAGAAGGACGCCAGCCAAGAGCCGGAGAACGCTCCGACACTGAACGAGAGTGACGAAGAGAAGCTGCTCCATCCAGACCAGGACCTCAACCCGGACATCGGGTGGGGCGAGGCAGACGAAGAATGGGAGCGGCGCACCAGTTCCCTCCAAGCGCAAGCCCTGGAGACAGCCTCCCAATACGCCCCCAGGGAGGGTCTTACCCCCGTGTTTCGGGGCTCCAGCGAAGAGGCTGACAGCAAAAAAATTGAATTTTTCATTATCTATTGCGACCAGGAGGGCAGGGAGGTAGCGTCTAACCAGTTCTGTTTTGTTTTGGCAGACGAAACCGACCCCGCTAACCCCCGCCTGGAGCTGGTCTCCGTCCAGGAATGGCAACAGCCGTAAAGCCACAAAGAGCGTAGAAACGGGCTCCCGAGGGGGCCCGTTTGCATCTTGAGGAAAAGGGGCGTCCAGACTGCGCAGTTTTTTGCGGTCTCAAAAACATCCCACCGGGATGTTTTTGATGGACAGCCCGTGCGACCCCCTGGCAGCGGCCCGGCGGGCTTTTCAGCTCCAAACGGCTGTCGCCGTTTGTCACCAAAAGACCCGCCGCCCCTCGTCCAGGGTGCCGCTCTCGGTGCAGGGCGCTAGGCTTCCTTCTTTCTTTTTGTATCGCAAAAAGAAAGAAGCAAAGCCTCTCCGCGCTAAGAGCCGCCGCTATGCGGCGGTTGCGCTCCGAGACGCCGCTGCGGCGGCAGAAAGGCTCCCTCCGGAAAAGTGTTTCGCCCGTTGCGACGGGCGACCAAAGGCATCCCTCCCTTTGGTCGGGAACGTGGCCTTGAAGGCCCCAGTGGGGCCTTCATCGCGTTCGCGACCGGCCAGCCTTTGGAAACCAGCCCTAACGGGCCGCTTCGCGTCCCTTCGGGCACGTGGGCTTCGCCCAACCCTTTGAAAAGGGCGGCCCTAAACTTTACCGGCCTTCGGCCCTGTTGGCTTAGACTCCAGGTACTGGCTTTCGCTTTTCAGAGGGTTAAGCCCCCGCAGGGGGCGGGTAGGGCGAGACTCCGGCGGCACGCCGGCGACGCAAAAAATTCCTTGCCAATCCCAGGCGGCTGGATTATAATGGGAGCAACGATAAATTGGAAAAGGGAGGTCTGTTTTATGAAGCTGGCTGAAGCCCTGGCCTTGCGCAGCGACCTGCAAAAGCGGGCGGCGCAGCTCCAGGTCCGTTTAAACAACAACGCCCGCGTTCAGGAGAGGGAGAAGCCTGCCGAAAATCCCCAAACCCTGCTGGCGGAGCTGGATACCATCATGGCGGAGCTGGAGGACCTGGTGACCCGGATTAACCTCACCAACAGCGCCCCCCTCCCCACCGGGGAGACCATCACCGCCCTGCTGTCCCGCCGGGACTGCCTGAGCAAAAAGACGGAGACGCTGCGCAACTTCCTCGCCTGCGCCAGCAACCTCACCAGCCGCTCCACCAGGGGGGAGATCCGGGTTTACAGCACCGTTCAGGTGCCGGAGCTGCAAAAGCAGGTGGACGCCCTTTCCCGCCAGCTGCGGGAGCTGGACACCCGCATCCAGGGCCTGAACTGGACCATCGAGCTGCAATAGGGAAGCCGGTAGCTTTTCCGGGGGGCGGGCGCCATCTCTGCCGGCTGAGAATGAGCCGGACCTATGGTTGCGCACGGGGCTGCGCAAAGCGGGTTCGAATCCCGCTTAACGGTAAAGCCCAGCACCTGGCACACGGGCACCCTTTTTGGGCACAGCGTACAACCGCGGCGCCGGCTCCGGAAAAGCGAGGGTGGGAATGGGGCGCTTTCCCTTGTTCTTCGGCGAAGGATACAGCTTCTGAAAAAGGCCGGCCGGACCGGCTTTTTTCTTGCACAAAAGGAGGCGCTATGCAAAAGCCGCTCAGTCTTTATTTTCATATCCCCTTCTGCAAGAGCCGCTGCCCCTACTGCGATTTTTACTCCACCACCGATTTGGCTCTGCGGGAGGACTACACCCGCGCCCTGGTGCGGGCGGTGGAGGGATGCCCGGCCCCGCCGGGGACGCCGGTCCCCACCGTCTACTTTGGCGGCGGGACCCCCTACCTGCTGGGGGATGGGCTTCTCCAGGTCCTGGAGGCGGTCCAGGGGCGCTTTTCGCTTTTGGAGGACTGCGAAATCACCCTGGAGGCCAACCCCGGAGACCTGGAGGAAGAAGGGCTCCGGCGGCTTCGGGAGGGGGGCTTTTGCCGCCTTTCCCTGGGC
>WSMP01000148.1 GCA_013316495.1 Angelakisella sp. | reverse complement strand
GTGATATCCCCCCCTGGGCCTGCCCCCGGATTCATAAAGTTCTGCATAAAGGGGATGGGCATGGAGCTCACCTGGCGGAACAGCTCCCCCTCATCGGTGTTCTCCAGCGTCTCGGTAAGCTGGTCGGTGAAGGCATCCAGCTCATCGTCGGTAATCCCCATTTTGCTCATAATGTCATCCACCGGCTTAAGGCCAAGCTCCTTGGCGCACTTGGGACAAAGGCCCTCGTTAATGACCTTGCCATCCTCGATGCGGGTCATATAAATGACAGCCATCCGCTTATGGCAGCGGCTGCACATCATGTTTTCCAAATTCATTTTCTCATCACTCCTTAGCTGAAGGGGTGTTTCCTTCCCAAAACACATTTTCGACCGAATACGGTGTAAACTAAATTATAATACCCGCCTGTGAACAGGCTATGAATGCCCTGTAACTGAAAATTTACGGCAGAAGCTCCCGCAGGCTTAAAAAGCGGCGGATCAGGATGGTATCCTGGAGGATGCCGCTGTTGAGCCACTCCCAGCGGTTCCCCCCAAGGCCCGCCAGCAGCAGGAGGCCCGCCGAAATAACATACCCCAGCAGCAGGGCGTACACCGCCCCGCAAAGGAGGCCCGCCATGCGGTTGAGCCCGCCTACCAGGGGGATGCGGTTCACCCCCTGGCCCATGCGGACCACCACCCGCACCACAATGCCCGCCAGGAAGAGGACCAGGAAAAAGACGGCGGTCTGCAATACGGTGAGCACCATGGGCCGCACCGCCACCTGGGCGATGGCGCTGGCGGGATCGCTCCCCTTTTCGCCGATGAGGGAAAAGATTTCCTGCCCCATCTGGCCGGCGTCGCTGGAGGAATAGAAATCCAGCCCCTGCTCCGCCAAAAAGCCGGAGATGGCCTGAATGGCGGCGCTCCCCGCCTGGTCCAGCCCCGCCAGCGCCTCCAGCAGGGGACTGCCCTGGGCCAGAAGGGTGCCGGAGACATAGTTTTCCACCTTCTCCTCCAGAAAACCGGCGTAGATGCGCTCCGCTGCCGGCCGGCTGAGGAAGGAGGCCAGCAGGAACCCCGCCGCCGTCCCCACCAGGCGGACAAAGGAGGCCACAAAGCCCCGCCGCCAGGAGGTGTACAGGATGGAGAGAAGGATGAGGCCCAGAACCACATCCAGAATCATATTCATTGGTAAATCCATCTTTTTTCCTTTGCTCCTTTCCCGGACGGAGGGCGCCCGGTCCCATTTTCACGCAGTTTAAAGAAAGCCCCTTTGCCGGTTTTGCGCTTATGCTTTCAGGCGCCGCCCTCCCTTGGCAGGCTTTCTGCTTCTACCAAAAGGCGGGCACAACGGCCTGACGCTGCTTACAACAAGGTGTGGATGAGCCCGTCGGGGGAAACGCCGTAGATGGAGCTGCCCACCGGGCAGACCATATAAAGGTCGCTGTGGCTGCGCAGCTTCAGCTCCCGCAGGGCGGGATCCCCCAGATAGAGCTGCCCCTCTGTCAAAATCAGAACATGGTTTCCATCCGAGGTGATGGAGATGAGCCTCCGGTCCAAGCTGGCAGAGCCTGCCTGCTCCAAATCATCGGTGTAGCTGAGAACCGTCACCCCCGCCGGGTCCCGGTAATCCCCATAGGCCACATATATCCCGCCGGGGACGTTTTCGTAGGTGAGGAGCTCCCCAGGGAGGGGGCTCATGGCAAGCTGCTCCCCTTCGCTGCTGAAGAGATAGAGATTCCGGTTGGTGACCACCTGAATCTCATCTTCATCGTTCCAGACCATGGAGACGATAAGCTGGTCCGAGAGGGAGACGCGGGCCACCTCTTCGTCCTGGTCGAAGTGGTGAATACGCAGAAGGGAAACCAGATGCTGCCCTTCCATGGTGAGACCGGCGCAGGCCATCATGCCCCCCCGGTTGGAAAGGGACACCCCTGTTATGTAGCTATCCTGCACCATCCAGGTGTACATCAGCTCGAACCTTGGGTTATAGGCGGAAACCTGGGCGTAGACGCCGGGGGCGGACTGCACCGTCGCAATGGCCCCGGTGGGGGCGATATCCGCCGCCAGAAGGGTCCCGGTGGCGGTGGTGGTGTAAAGGTTTTTGGCTTTGTTATCCACCCGCAGGCCGTTGCCCCCCAGGTCGTAGGTGAGGAGCTTGCCTCCGGCTGTTTTGGTTTGGGGGGTGCGGTAGCTGCTCAGGCAGCTGTTCAGCAGGGCGCCGTTTCCGTTGTAGATGTAGGTCCCGGCGCCGGTGACCACCGCCACATCTCCCCCCATGGGGAGCAGGGCCTGGACGCTTACCTCGGTGAGGGAGACCGGAAATCCCCCCCCGCCCTTGAGGGAGGCCAGGGAATTTTCCAGGGCGCTGCGCAGGTCCAGCTGGTACACCACCGCAAAGGTCATAAAGCAGGCGAGCATCAGTGCCGCCCCGGCGATGGCCGCCGCGGTCCGCCGGAAAAACCGCTTGCGCTTGCGGCTTCTGCGCAGCTTATCAAATTGGCTGGTTCTTCCCACTCCGCCCGCCCCCCTTTCCTCGCTTCTTCAGTCTAGATATACAATAAGGATAATGGATGTCGAATTTTACAGAATTTCGTCTCCCGGATAAAAAACCTTGTCCAGGTAAAGGCCCTGGGGGGGCAGCGTAGGACCTGCCCTGTGCCGGTCCCGCGCCTTCAGAATACCGGGGATATCCTGGGGATGGAGCTTTCCGGCGCAGGCCTCCAGCACCGTCCCCGCCAGGATGCGCACCATGTTGTAGAGAAAGCCGTCCCCCGTCACCGAAAGGGTCACCAGCGCCCCTTCCCGCTGGACGCCGCACTGGAAGATGGTGCGAACCTTGTCCTCCACCTTCCCCCCGGCGGCACAGAGGGAGGTGAAGTCGCGCCGCCCCACAAACTGCCGGGCCGCCTCATTTGCCAGCTCCCCGTCAATAGGGTAACGATATTGGTAGGCCAAGTCCTCCAAAAAAGGATTTTTCACCGGGCTGTTCCAGATTTTATAGAGATACCGCTTCCCCGAACAGTCGTACCGGGGGTGAAACCCTTCCGGGGCGTCGGCGCAGTCCAGCACGGCGATGTCCCTGGGCAGGAGGTTGTTCAGCGCCTTCTGGAGGGCCGCACAGGGGATAGCGGGCGGCGCAGCCTCCGGGCAACGAACTGACAAAACAAACCGATTGGCGTGGACCCCCGCGTCGGTGCGGGAGCAGCCTTTTACATCGTACCGCTGTCCCAGCACCCCCTCCAGAGCGTCCTGAAAAACGGTGCAGACGCTGCGAGCGTTCTGCTGCACCTGCCAGCCGTGGTAGGCGGTGCCCCGGTAAGCCAACGTCATGCGGATATTCCTCATGGCAGCAGCAGGTTTAGGGCGATGACCCCGGCGATGCAGGCCAGAATGATGCCGCAGGCCACAAAGTCCCCCGGCCCCATGTGCAGCTGTTTCATCCGGGTGCGCCCCTCCCCGCCCCGGTAGCAGCGGCACTCCATGGCCAGAGCCAGCTCGTCCGCCCGGCGGAAGGAGGAGACAAAGAGGGGGATGAGGATGGGGATGAGGGCCCTGGCCCGCTGCATCAGGCCGCCGGTTTCCAGGTCGGCCCCCCGCGCCTTCTGGGCGGACATAATTTTATCCGTCTCCTCGATGAGGGTGGGGATAAAGCGCAGGGCG
>WSMP01000147.1 GCA_013316495.1 Angelakisella sp. | reverse complement strand
GGGGAAGAATCTCCCCCTCCACCAGGGGGGCGGTGGCCTCCCAGTAGGACATGGGGACAAAGCTGTGAGCGATGCGGCTGGCCTCCAGCCAAATCTCCATCACCTGCCGGGTGTGCTCCTCCCCGGAAAAGGGCAGAATCATTCCCTTCACCGCCCCTTCACAATATTCCCCAGGATAAAGGCCCGCAGCCCCTCCTGCTCTTCCTCGCCGGGTTCCCGGCCCAGCTTTTCCCGCAACCGCTCCAGGGCGGCCTTCATGGTCACATCCCGCCCGGCTGCCTGGCTGTAGCGCCGCTGCTCCTGGGAAAACTCCAAAAACGCCTCCCCCGTCATGGGCTTATCGTGGTGGGCGGGCAGATACCAATCCGCTTTCATGCCCTCCAGCGTGTCCAGCAGGGGAAAGAGTTTTTCCTGGGTGTAGTGCCAAGGGCTTTGGTACATGTTCAGGTAAAGGCTATCCCCCAAAAAGACCACCTTGTCCTCCGGGCAGTGGACCAGCAGTCCATCCATAGAATGGTCGCAGGGCTGGGGGAAAAGCCGGACGGTGACCCCCTCCAGGTCGATGCTCAAGGGGCCTTCTAGGGCTATGTCGGGGAGGGGCGGGTCCAAAGACCGGGGCTCGTTGGGATATTCCACCTGGATGGCCTCCTGGCAGAAGGGAATTTCCAGCCCCTCCGCCACCCGCTGGGCCAGGGAGGCGTTATCCCATTTGTATTCGGAAAGGACCTCCAGTTGCCGCCGGGTCCCCTGGGTGCAAAGGAGGGAGACTCCTGCCTCCTGCATGGCCCGGCCCCCCATGATATGGTCCCAATGCCAATGGGTCAGCACCACCCAGCGCACCGGAGGCAGCCCCAGCTTTTCCGCCTGCTGGAGCAGCCACAGCCCCCGGCCCGGCCCGTTGCCGGTATCCACTGCCAGCGTCTCGCAGGCTCCGGCAATCAGACCCATCACCGGCTGATCTCCCTCCTGGATGGGGTCGGAATAGTAGCAGTGCTGGGTAAGACGATGCAGCTCCATAGGTGCTCCTCCTTTTGGGTTTTCAGGCTGGGGACCGCCTAGTTTTCGGTCCGGAAGCCCTTGCCGATAATCTCGCTGGTGCTGGTGGTCATGATGAAGGCGTGGGGCTCGATGCTGCGGATGTACCGGCGCAGCGCCACCGCCTGGCCCCGGCTCATCACCGTCAGCACCAGGTGCAGCCTGTGATGGGTGTAAGCCCCGGTGGCGTCGCAGATGGTGGCCCCCCGGTGGAGCTTCTGGACGATGAACTCGCAGATAGGCTCCGGGTTCTGGCAGACGATGTGCATATATTTGCGCTGGTTGATTCCTTCGATAACGCTATCCACCAGCACCGATTTCATCAGGAGGCCCAGGACAGAGAACAGCCCGGTTTTGATGCCGAAGACAAAGCAGGCGGAAAGGGCCACCAGAAAATCCGCCAGCAGCAGCGCCCGGCCGATGTCGATGCTGGTGTATTTCCGAAGCAGCATCGCGATGATATCGGTTCCCCCGGTGGAAGCCCCGATGTTAAAGAGCAGGGCGGAGCCCAGGGCCGGTATCCCCACCGCAAAAATCAGCTCCAGAATCGGCTCGTCGGTGAGGGGGGTCTCCACAGGCCAAATCCACTCCATAGCCCAGATAACCACCGAAAGGAGGACGCTGGAGTAGACGGTGGTAAGGCCAAATTTGCGGCTGAGGAAGAGGAAGCCAATGGCCAGCAGCACCATATTGAAGATAAACACCACCGCCCCGATGGACAGGCCGGGAATCAGCTTGGAAATCACAACGGCCATACCGGTGACGCCGCCGGTGGAGAAGTTATTGGGAAACTTGAAGAAATGGTCCCCAAGGGCCACCAGGAGGGTCCCCGCGTTGAGGATGAGGAACTCCTGGGAGGTGAGCTTATGATTCTGTTCCATGACGCAAAACCTTTCCGGGATGGCGGCGATTGGGTACCGTTCTAATCCAATACTGCGCCGCAGAAAATCCCACCCAATTATAGCCCTTTTTATCCGGTAGTCAACGGGTAAGAAGAACTTTTTTGCAGGATTTTTTGCGTCCTTTGGTGAAATATTCCCGCCAAAGGGCCGTTTCTCTTCCTTTTTGAAGGTCATGCACCATTTTTTGGGGTATCCAGACGCCTCCGAATTACAATCTGTCCCTGTATCCCCTCCAGCCCCTCCTCCGGCGCGTGAATGAACAGCCGGTACTCCCCGGCCGGAGCCTTCCAGGCCATGAGGCCGGTGGCAAAGGCCAGCTCTTCCCCCTGCCGCCGGTTATCCACTGTATGGAAGGTGGTATTGGGGGCCTCCGTTCCTGGCTGGGCAAAACCGGCAGCCATCCGTTCCCCCTTTTTTGCCTGGAGGTTGTAGGAGACCTGGTCCCCCGGCTGGAGAGCATAGGTCCCCAGCCAAAGCCAGGTCCCTCCTTCTACCCGCTGGACCTCCACCGGCAGGATGGTGGTCTCCCAGTCCTGCCCGGCTTTCTCTGCCAGCTCGTCTGGTTGGGAGAAATCCTCCCTGAACAGCGCCTCCGCCTCTTCCTTCTCCATGTAGCCAATAGTCTGTATCTTTCCCTCGGTCCCCCGTGTAATCTTCACATCCACCACCCCTAGGGGATTGTTTTCCAGGGTGTAAAAGGCGCGGTTCCCCTCCATATCCAGAAAGACCCGCACCAGCTGCCCCTGGTAGTAGTAGCTCTTTCCCTCCTTGGTGACGCCGTAGGATTTGTACTCATCCAGCCGCTCCTGGTCCTTTTCCTCCTTCAGACGCTCCAGCTCCTGGTCCTTCCCCAGCGCCTGCATCATCACCGCCTGGAAGTTCATCTTGCGCTCCCGACTGGCCCGGACCAGCCACTCCTGGAGAAGCTCCTCCCCCATCTTCCCTGTAAGGACCGAAAAGAAGTTCACCCGGCCGTCCTCATAGGCCTGCTCTGCAAACTCTGCCACCAGGGGAACATCCTGGTCCAGCTGGCTAACCGCCGCCCCAAAGGCGGCAATTTGCTCATCGGCGTAGGCTTTGGCTATGGCCGCCCTTTGCTCCTCCTCCCCCAGGAAACGGAAGGCCGCTGCAAACTTGGACACAGACCCTTCTTTATAATACTGCTCGGTCTGCTGGACCCAGGTTTCCGTCTCCAGGGAGGCGGGAGCGCTGGCCGGCGGCTCCTCCGGCTGGGTGTAGACCGCCTCCGGCAGAGAAGGAGCGGGCTGCGTCTTTGCCACCGGAGGCACGGCGGACGGCGGTTCCTCTGCCCCGGCGCAGCACCCGGTCCCTATGGCTGCCGCCACCAAAAGAGCTGTCAGAAGGAGCGCCACCAGCGCCGCCTCCTTTGTCCCCTGCCGGTAGCTCCGAATGGCGGCCAGCCGCTCCTTCAGCCGCTCTCCCCCCTCCTGGAGGGCCACCGGGACCGGGACGCTTTGCCAACCGCCCCCCTCCTCCCGCCTGCCGGAGGAGGATTTCTGCCATACGGTGCGCCACGAGCTGGTGCACTTCCGGAGGAAGGACCTGCTTTACAAGTGGCTGGTGCAGCTGATTGTCTGTGTCCATTGGTTCAACCCTTTGGTGTGGTGGATGAGCCGGGAGGTGGACCGTGCCTGTGAGCTGTCCTGCGACGAGATGGTGCTAGGCGGGCTGGAGCCCGAAGAGCGGCAGGCCTATGGAGATAC
>WSMP01000146.1 GCA_013316495.1 Angelakisella sp. | reverse complement strand
GCGGGGTGCCAAGTCGTTTGACTTGGACCCTGCAAACTAATCATAGGGGGTGCCAAAAGTGAAAGAAACACACAAACTTCTTGACAATTTGCCTCCATAGCCTTAAAATATTACTTGTATTTATATGATGTTTTTTTATTGCCTGGGGCCTGTCCGGAAGAACAAAGGGCTTTTGCGAAGCGGGGTCCGGCAGTAAAAATTTATTCAGTTTGCGCCCGGTGCTGGTTCAGTGTCCCGGCGCAGGGGGATGGGCCTGTTGCCACCCCCTATAAATACTACTTTTTCCACATCGCCCCAGGCGGTGTTTTACTGGTGTGCCCGGTTTTTGGATATCTGGGGAGCCGCCTTCTGGCGTTTTCCAGACGGGCAGGCTATGCGCCGCCGCAAAAATCCAACAAAAGGAGGAGTACGGTCAGCAGATGAAAAGCCAGCTTTTAGGCATGGTCGTGTGTGGCTTGGTTTCATTCATTATTGGAGCGGTTATCGCCTTTTTTGCAGGCGTTCAGTATAGAATGAAAGTCGCAGAGGCAGAGCTTGGTTCCGCCGAGGAAGAAGCGAAGCGCCTGGTGAGCGACGCCATCAAGACTTCCGAAACCAAGAAAAAAGAGGCCCTTTTGGAGGCCAAGGACGAGATTTACAAGCTGAAAAGCGATTCCGAGAAGGAGCTGAAGGAGCGCCGCAGCGAGGTGCAGCGCCAGGAGCGCCGCATCCAGCAGAAGGAAGAGAACCTGGACCGCAAGGCGGAGAACATGGAGAAGAAGGAGGAGGCCCTCCAGCAGAAGCTGGCGGAGGCCGCCGAGCGCCTGAAGGAAGCGGAGCTGGAGAAGACCCGCCAGTACGAAAAACTCCAGGAGATCTCCGGTTTTTCGGAGGAGCAGGCGAAGGCGCACCTTCTTGCCATCCTGGACGGGGAGCTTGCCCATGAGAAGGCGCTGAAAATCGCCCAGCACGAGCAGCGGGCCAAGGAGGAGGCAGACCACCGGGCGCGGGAGATTATCTCCATGGCCATTCAGCGCTGCGCCGCCGACCATGTGGCGGAGGTCACCGTCTCGGCAGTGCCCCTGCCCAGCGATGAAATGAAAGGCCGTATCATCGGCCGGGAGGGCCGGAACATCCGCGCCCTGGAGACCCTTACCGGTGTGGACCTTATTATCGACGACACCCCGGAGGCCATTACCCTTTCCTGCCACGACCATGTGAAGCGGGAGATTGCCCGCATTGCCCTGGAAAAGCTCATCCAGGACGGCCGTATCCATCCTGCCAAGATTGAGGAGATGGTGGAAAAGGCCCGGCGGGAGGTGGAGCAGAAGATCCGCCAGGACGGCGAGCGGGCCGTCATCGAAACTGGCGTCCACAGCGTCCATCCGGAGCTGATGCGCCTGCTGGGCCGGATGCGCTACCGCACCAGCTACGGTCAGAACGTGCTGAACCACTCCATCGAGGTCGCCCGCCTTGCCAGCGTTATGGCGGCGGAGCTGGGGCTGGATACCACCACCGCCCGCAGGGCGGGCCTCTTGCACGATATCGGCAAGGCCCTCACCCACGAGATCGAAGGCTCCCATGTGGCAATCGGCGTGGACCTGGCCCGCAAGTACAAGGAATCGCCGGAGGTCATCCACGCCATCGAGGCCCACCACAACGATGTGGAACCCCGCACCGTGGTGGCCTGCCTGGTGCAGGCGGCGGACGCTATCTCCGCGGCCCGTCCCGGCGCCCGCCGGGAGAACCTGGAAAACTACATCAAGCGCCTGGAAAAACTGGAGGAGATTGCCAAGTCCTTCAACGGTGTGGACAAGTGCTACGCCATCCAGGCCGGGCGGGAGATTCGGGTGATTCTGAAGCCGGAGGTCATTAACGACGAGCAGATGGTCATCACCGCCAGGGAGATTGTGTCAAAGATTGAAAACGAGATGGAGTATCCCGGCCAGATTAAAGTGCACCTGATTCGGGAGACCCGTGCCATTGATTACGCAAAGTAAACAGAGAGAAGGAGCCTCGCGGCGTTGCCGGGAGGCTCCCTTTTTGTTTAGGCAGGATACCTCATCCTGCCAGGCTTTTGCAGAAATCCGCCAGGCCCTGGGAAATTTTAATCTGTTGGGGACAGACCGCCTCGCAGCTGCGGCAGGCGATGCAGGCGCTGGGCTTTTTCTCCTCCGGGTAGGCCATCAGGGCCATGGGGGCGATAAAGCCGCCGCCGGAAAGCCGGTGCTCGTTGTAAAGGGCCAGCAGGGTGGGGATATCCAGCCCCTGGGGGCAGTGGCTGACGCAATAGCGGCAGGCGGTGCAGGGAAGGACATTTTTGCCCAGCATTCCCTGGGTCACTTCCATAAGCGCCTCCCATTCCTGGGGAGTTAGGGGTTTTTCCTCCCCAAAGGTGGCGATGTTTTCCTTCAGCTGGGAAAGATTGGACATTCCAGAGAGGGTGACCACCACGTCAGGCAGGGACTGGAGAAACCGGAAGGCCCAGGAGGAAGCCGTCTCGCCGGGGCGCAGGGCAGTGAGGGGCGCGGCCTCCTCTGGGGTGATACGGGCCAGCTGGCCACCCCGCAGGGGCTCCATCACCCAAACTGGGATGTTCCACTCCCGCAGCAGTTCCACCTTCGCCTTGCCATCCTGGAAGGTCCAGTCCAGATAGTTGAGCTGGAGCTGGCAGAACTCCATATCTCCGCCATAGGCTTCTAGGAACCGCCGGATTACCCCAAGGCTGCCGTGGGCGGAAAAGCCCAGGTGCCGGATACGTCCCGCCGCCTTTTGCGCCATCAGATAGCGGTGGATGCCGTGGCTTTCATCCAAATAGGCGTCGATGTTCATTTCGCACACATTGTGGAACAGGTAAAAATCGAAGTAGCTGGTTTGGCATTTTTTCAGCTGTTCCTCAAAGATAGCCTCCACCTTGTCCATATTGGCAAGGTCATAGCCGGGGAATTTGGTGGCGAGATAGTAGCTGTTCCGGGGATATGCGTTCAGGATGCGGCCCATCACCAGCTCCGACTGTCCGCCGTGATAGCCCCAGGCGGTGTCGTAGTAGTTGACCCCGTTTTCCATGGCAAGGGCCACCATTTCGGCCGCGGCCCTCTCGTCGATGCGGGAATCATCCCCCTCTACCACCGGCAGGCGCATGGTCCCCATGCCCAGAGCGGGAAGCTCCAGTCCCTTAAAATTCTTTTGGTTCATCGGACACACTCCTTCTTATAGGGATAGGTTGATTATAGTCCATAGAGTGAACTCCAGGTCAAGAGGAAAAGAGCTGCCCATCGCACAAAATTTTTTCTATAGCGGGGAGAGAATCCCACAAAAGGGAGATTTCCACAGGAAAGCCCCGCCAGCCCCTTGCAATTCCGCCAGCCCCATGGCAAAATGAAGGTGGAATTTTGCGAAAGATTGGAGTGATGGTATGACAGCACATCAAACCGTGCTGATTTTGGATTTTGGCGGCCAGTACAACCAGCTTATCGCCCGCCGGGTGCGGGAGCTGGGGGTATACTGCGAGGTACACCCCTATTACCGGGGACTGGAGAAGCTGGCGGAGCTGCGGCCCATTGGCGTGATTTTCACCGGTGGGCCCAACAGTGTCTATCTCCCAGACTCCCCCCGCATCGACCCGGAGATTTTCCGCCAGGGGGTGCCGGTGCTGGGGATCTGCTACGGCATCCAAACCATGGCCCACGCCCTGGGCGGGGAGATCACCACCCCC
>WSMP01000145.1 GCA_013316495.1 Angelakisella sp. | reverse complement strand
GCCCCCTCCTCTCTGTCCACCCAGCCCCCGCCGCAGGAGCCGGAGCCAGCACCGGAGCCAGCCCAGACGGAGGAGGCCCTGGTGCGGGAGATTGTCATGACCTACGGGGCGGAGGAATCCACCCCCAAAGGCGGCTCTGTCCGCCTGGTGACCAAGATGGTCAGCCTGCTGTATATGGGCAGCAGCTGGAGCCATCCGGAGGAGCTTTCCACCGCGGATTACTGGGGGTGGTTTTTATCCACCACCTTCGATGAGGACCAGGAATACAAGCTGGAGCACTACACACACCCGGAGCTGGGGGAGGGGAGCGGCTGGTTCTTCCCCCAGGAGCTTTTTGAGGAGCGGGTGCAGCGGTATTTTAAGGTCTCCACCGAGAGCCTGCGGGACAGCAGCTATTACGACCCGAAGCTGGGCGGCTACTGGGTGGGCGGTGGCGGCGGCGTGGGGGAGCGCCCGGAGGTCACCTACACCTACGCCAGGGAGGGGGACACCCTGACCATCGATCTGGAGCTGCACTACGAATATTCCCAGCCCGCTGGGGGGCGGCTCTATGTCACCCTGGAGACAGACGGCGGCTGGAAATACACCGGCTGGGACTGCCGCCCCACCGCCGAGGCCCTGGAGGGGTGCCTCTTCGGGGAGGGGGACTTCCTAACCCCGGAGCAGTGGGCCCTGTTGGAACGGGCGGAGGGCCTGACGCGGACCTTCCAGGTGGACACCTGCCGCTTCCCCGGAGACGACCTTTCCGGCTTTGACCCCACCCTTGTCCAGGAAATTGGCGGGCATCACTACACCCTCTACCAGGGGAATCTATACCAGGGCTGGGAGGACTTCTACCAGGATATGCTCTCGGTCTTTACCATCGAGCTTTTTGAAAAGCTGAACCGAAGCGAGGACGGCGGCACCTTTGCCGGGTGGGGCAGCGAGCGCAAGCTGTACTTCCAGGACGGCGCCCGCGGCACCAACCTCTCTTACCTGTCCGGGGACCGCTACACCTTGGACGCCCAGTACGATAATTTCATCCACCTTTCCCGGTATTCTTTCTACTGCGCCCCAGAGGATATGGGGAAGGAAAACCCGGAACCCTTTTCCATGAAGCGCAGTGAAATCGTTCTGCAACAGACCCCGGCGGGCTGGCGGGTGGAGGAATACAGCCTCCCGTACTAAAAATTTTTTGTGAAAGGCCGTGACGTATGGCAAAAAAGCTGTTCTGTGAGCTCTCCCCCCTCACCTACCGCATCTCGACCCAAAAGGAGATCGCCCTGCGCCACCTGCGGGATTTGCCCCTGCGGGGCCGCTTTGCCCAGGAAAAGTCCCAGGAGGCTCTTCCGGTGCGGGTCTACCGCCACTCCTCCCTCATCCGCCGCCGGCTGGGAAACATAGACATGCGCCTACAGGAGAACAAGGCGGTAAACCTTTCCCTGGCGGCCCCTAAGGTGGACCACCTGCTCATCCGCCCAGGGGAGATCTTCTCCTTCTGGCGGCTGGTGGGCAATCCCACCGCGCGGGCGGGCTACCGGGAGGGTCTGGTCATCGCCTCCGGCCGTACCGGACAGGGGATTGGCGGGGGGATGTGTCAGTTCACCAACCTTATCCACTGGATGGTCCTCCACTCCGATCTCACCATCATTGAGCGGCACCACCACAACGGCGTTGACCTCTTCCCGGATTTTGGCCGGGTCATCCCCTTCGGCACCGGCACCTCTATCCTTTATAACTACCTGGATTACCGCTTTCGCAACGACACCAGCGCCACCTATCAGCTTATTATCTACACCTCCGGGGAGTACCTCCACGGGGAGCTGCGGTGCGATCGGCGTCCGGAGCGCATCTATCACATCCAGTGCCGCAACCAGTTCTTTTCCCAGGAGGCGGACGGAATTTACCGCAACAACCAAATCTACCGCCTGACGGTGGACGCCCAAACCGGCGTCACCCTGGGGGAGGAGGAGATTGGCCGAAATCACGCCAAAATCGCCTACGACCCCGAAGGTCTGGAGCTGGTGGACCGAACAAAGCCATAGAGAAAAGGCTCCTCCAATACGGAGGGGCCTTTTGGCTGCGATTTTTTATCCAAGACGATCCCCAGCGCAGCCGGGGGAGATATGTACCCTTTAGAACCTGTTTAGCATCTCCTGGCGCACCGCCTGAACGAATCTTTTCCAGTTCGAACTGCGTCAAAAATGCTCGGAATACATCAAGTATTCCTCCGCTTTTTTCCTTGTTGGACAGAAAAATCTCCGTCCATTCTGCAAAGCAGACGTGCCCGAAGGGGCGTAGCCCCGTTAGGGCTGGCACACCCTGAGATGCTGAACAGGCTCTTAGTTCGGCACGTAGTCCAAAAACATCATGTTCATGTCCACTTCCTTGGCGATGCCCGCCACCTTGCCGGTGGAGGTATACTGCCAAATCTGGAAGTTGTAGGGGAAGAAGGGGACCTTGTAGTACATCGCCATCCACAGGTCGTAGCCCTTCAGCTGGGCCACCATCCCCTCGTGCTCCGCCAGGAACTTGGCGTAGGAATAGTACATGGAGCGGTAGCCGGCATTTTCCACCGTGTCGCAGAAGGCCTCCACCATCCGCACCGCCGTTTGGGTGGTCATCCCCCTGGTGCGGTACTGGCTGTTCTGGGCCCCCTCCAGGTCAAATACCACTGGCAGGTCCAGGCGGTAGCCCCGCAGCTCATCGATGCAGAACTGGGCTTCCTCGATGGCCTCTGTCCGGGAGATGGCCTGGGAGTAGAAGTAGACCCCCACCTTCACCCCGGCGGCCTGGGCCCCCTGGATGTTCTTGTGGAAGTTGCTATCCACCTTGATGGCCCCGTTGGTGTACCCCCGGTACCCCAGGCGGATGAAGGCGAAGTCCACCCCGTCCCCCTTCACCGCGTTCCAGTTGATATTTCCCTGGAACACCGAGACATCAATGCCCTTTAACACCCTGGAGGAACCGTTCACCTGGTAATCCTTTTCCCGGCTGTAGTGGACCAGGTTATCCCAGTTGTAGCTGTGCTTGGGGGTATTCTTTTCCACCGGCAGGTACTGGTATTTATTTCCCTGCTTGAAGACGAAGTAATCGTCGATGAACCGCTGGACATACTGGGCGGAAAGCATATGCTCCAGGGCGTATTCCTCAAAGCGCTCCACCGTGATGGTATCCCGCCCCTGTATCTGCTGAAGGAACTCATCCGGGATGCTGCTGTAATCCTCCGCCACCTTCTCCAGGTCGGAGACCCGGATCTTCCCATCGGTGACCAGGGAATTGAGGCGGCCGGAGGGCTTATTCTGCGACGGCTGGAGGGGCTTGGGGGTCTCTCCCTCCACCACATAGGGGGCCCCAGTGAGGTCTTCCAGCCTCCCCGCCCCGGTAGCCAGGGGGCAAAGGATCAGCGCGGCAGCCAAAAGCACTGCCAGTTCTGCCCTGGGCCGGGCAGCTCCCCTTTTCTTCATAGGCTTCCTCCCATTTGCTGAAAATCCTGTCGAAACATGGTAGTTTTCATTATACCTTATTTGACCATGCCTTGGCAAGCCCGGATTTGCAGCCGCCGGGGTGCCCCTGGTGTCGCGCCCTCCGGGGTGCCCCCGGAGTCACGCCCTACCCGCCCCCTTTGGGGGCTTAACCCTTCGGAGGGCGAAAGTGGCTACCTGGAGTCTAAACCAGCAGGGCCGAAGGCCGGTAAAGTTTCCGTCCCCCCTTTTCAAAGGGGGGCGG
>WSMP01000144.1 GCA_013316495.1 Angelakisella sp. | reverse complement strand
TGCTGGGCTGCTTCTACGACCTTTTCCGCATCACCCGCATCGCCTTTATCATCCCGGCCCTTTTGGTGCTGGTGGAGGACCTGCTCTTTTTTCTCTTTTCCAGCATTGTCCTTTTTGGCTTTATGCTGGAGAACAGCTACGGCCAAATTCGCTGGTTCATCCTCCTGGGGGTGGCCTTGGGGTGGGTGATCTATTACTTCACCGCCGGGAGCCTGGTGATGAAGTGCTCCGCCCAAATTATCGCTACAATCCGCCGGATTCTGGCCTTTTTGTGGCGGCCCTTCGCCTGGGCTGGCAAGAAATGCGCGGCCGCCGGAGCTTTTTTGGAAAAAAGAAGCAGGAATCTTGTCCTTCGGACAAAATCCAGCTTGAAATCCACAGTGGTTTTGATGTATAATAAGAAAAATCCCAAGGGGCGCGGGTCTTTGAATTTGCAAGAGGGCGGTGAAAGGAATGGGCAGGAAGGGAGCTAGGTCCAATCCGTTTTCCATCAACTCCCTCCTCAAATTCGCCTGTTTCTTTCTAAGCATCCTTTTCGTCGTCTATTTTGTAAAAACCAGGCTGGATATTGTGGATATGCAGGAGCAGCTGATGGCGATGGAGGAGCAGGTGGAGTTGCAGCGTCTGAAGAATAAGGATGCGGAGCTTTCCCTCCGGGAGGACGAGAAGACCCTGGAGCGTACCGCGCGGGAGAAGCTGGATTATGCCCACCCGGATGAACGGATCTTTGTGGATATTTCCGGCACGAATTAGGCCTTGCCCCGGCACAGGGGCAGGGCCTGACGCAGATTTTGAGTGTGTGGGAGGAACGGATTTGGTAGCGGTAGGAGACATTATTGCCGGCAAGGTTGCCAAGGTGACCAATTACGGAGCGTTTGTGGATCTGGCTGGGGGCGGCTCCGGCATGATCCATATTTCGGAGGTTGCAAACACCTATGTAAAGGATATTGGCGAATACCTCCAGGTAGGCGAAGAGGTCACCGTCAAGGTCATCGGCATCAACGAGGCGGGGAAGGTGAGCCTTTCCATCAAAGAGACGATGCAGAAGGGACCCCAGCCGGGCCAGGGACAGGGCCCGCGTCGGGAGGGAGGCGGCAAGCCCCAGCGGAGCGGGTATCCACCCCGCACCTGGAACCGTCCGGCTCCGCCCCCCAGCACGGGGGACGCCTTTGAGGATATGCTCAGCCGCTACAAGCGTTCCAGCGACGACCGGATGAGCGACCTGAAAAAGGTGTTGGATACCCGCCGGGGCAGCGCCAACCGCCGTTCCCGGTCCAAATAAGCAGGCAAAACAGGGGCCGACCGACTCGGCCTCTTTTTTCTGGAAAGGAGACAGGGATGCCAGAGGCAAAGAGAAGCGACTGGAAGACACAGGAGATGCCGGAGAAAAACGAGTCCTTTCCGTTGGAGATGGACCTGACCCCCCAGGAGTTTGCCCGCCTGCGCCAAGGGCATATTCCGCGGGAGATGGAGGACAAATGGTTCCGCTTTTTTGAAGATGGGGTATTTTACATCTTCCGCAGCTGGACAGGCTTTTGTATCTATCAGATACCTGTTTCCCCGGAAGGGGCGATACGAGGAGGTATTGTGAACCGGGACCCGGACCAGTATAAGGAGACAGATCCTGGCCGAGACGGGGTGATGGCGGAATATTTGATCAGCTGCCAGATTGAACGGCCGCAGACCAAAGACCTTATAATGGAATATCTGAGATGGGGGAAAGAGAAAAAATGATTATCCAAGGCGGCGTCATCCATATAGGGGATGGAACGGTGGTCCAGGAGGGGTACATCCGCCTGGAGGATGGAAAGATTGCAGAGGTCTCCTCCGGGGTCTACAGCGGAGCGGACCGGGAGGTGCTGGACGCCAAGGGAAAAATCATAACCCCCGGCTTCATCGACGCCCACTGCCACCTGGGGATGTGGGAGGAGGGGCTGGATTTTGAAGGGGACGACGGTAACGAAATGACCGACCCCTGCACCCCCCACCTTCGGGCCATCGACGCCATCAACCCACTGGACCGGGCCTTTGGCGAGGCGCTGGACTACGGCATCACCACCGTGGTCACCGGCCCCGGCAGTGCCAACCCGGTGGCCGGCCAAATCTGCGCCATGAAGACCTGGGGCCGGGTGGTGGACGAAATGGTGGTAAAGGCGCCAGTGGGGATGAAGTTTGCCCTGGGGGAGAACCCCAAGGGGGTCTACAACGATAAATCCCAAACCCCCATGACCCGCATGGCTATCGCCGCCATCATCCGGGAGGAGCTGCAAAAGGCAAAGAGGTATGGAGAGGACTGCCGCAAGGCCCAGGAGGATGAGGATGCCGACCCGCCGGAGCTGGATGTGAAGTGTGAGGCGCTGCTCCCGGTGCTGGAGGGGAAGGTGAAGGCCCATTTCCACACCCACCGGGCGGACGACATCTGCACCGCCCTGCGGCTCATTCGGGAGTTTCAGCTGGATGGGGTCATCGTCCACGGCACCGAGGGGTACATGATTGCCCAAACCATCGCCAAGGCGGGGGTGCCGGTGGTCTGCGGTCCCATTATCTCCACCAGGGGCAAGCCGGAGCTGAAAAACCTGGACCGGAGAAACGCCGCCCTCCTGCTGGAGGCGGGGGTGGAGGTTGCCATCAACACCGACGCCCCGGAGGTGCCCATTGACCTGTTGGCTACCGAAGCTGCCATTACGGTGGCGGCCGGGGTGCCGGCAGAAAAGGCCCTGACCCTCCTGACCGGCAGCCCTGCCCGCATCTGCGGCATCGACAGCCGGGTGGGACTCATCGCCCCTGGCCTGGACGGGGATATCCTTATCTTTGGGCAGGAGCCCATCGGCCTGCTGGTGAAGCCGGAGCGCGTCCTGGTAGAGGGAAGGCTTGTGCGGTAAACCAGTTTTTTCCAAAACCCACTTGTAATTTTTCATAAAATGGGATATACTTGTGATAAGGATTTTGGCAAATGGCCTAGAATCCAAATTTCGGACAAGGAGCGTGGTCTTATGATGAACATTACCTACCTGGGAAGGAAAACCACCATCAAGGATTCCTTCAAGGAATACGCCGCGAAGCGGTTAAAACGCCTGGAAAAGTTCTTTGATGACGATCCCAATGTGATGATTGTGGTGACCAACGAGGGGGACGAGGAGACGGTAGAGGTTACCATCAAGTCCCGCGGGATGTTCTTCCGGGGGGAGAAGACCAGCCGGGACCGGCAGATTTCTCTGGACCTGGTGGCGGACGTCCTCTCCAGCCAGATTGTCCGGAACAAGAACCGCCTGGAGCGCCGCCTCAAGACCCCGGTGCCTGTCATCGAGGAGCTGACGGGGGAGCTGGAGCAGGAGGGGCCGGACACCCTGGTGAAGACCAAAAAATTCCCGGTGGCGGTGATGGATGTGGAGGAAGCCATCCTCCAGATGAATCTTCTGGGCCACGAGTTCTTCATGTTCCGCAACGGGGAGACCGGGGAGATAAACGTGGTCTACCGCCGCAAGGACGGCAATTACGGCCTGCTGGAGCCGGTACAGGGCTAAGAGGCCGGGCATTTTCCCGCCGCAAAGGCGGACAGGCTGTTTGATAAGGGATATACAGGCGGTGGGAAGCTGCAACCGGCTTCCCACCGTTTTTGGAGGATAGATGATGGAGCGATTTCAATTTGCCTGCCCCTGCAATTTTGGGCTGGGATGATAAAGGCGATGCGGGTGATGCGGAAAAGGTCGTAGAAGCAGCCCAGCA
>WSMP01000143.1 GCA_013316495.1 Angelakisella sp. | reverse complement strand
TTTTTCGCTTTCCGCTGCCTCTCCCTGCGGGCCCTGCGGGGCGGGGAGCGGAAAATTTTATAAAGGGGCGTCAGCCGCCTCTACTTCTTATCTTCGCCATCCTCCCCAAAAACTAAAGCAGCCCCACGGCAAAATTTTTGAAATTCCGTCCCAGGAGCGGGGGATGCAGCCCTGGCATTCCCCCCGCCGGTCGCCAATTATCTTCCCGTCGAGCACAATGGTTTCATTCCGGCTTCCCCTTGGCTGTATCAAAAGGTGTACTTTTTGATACAATTTGTGAACTAAATGACAATCTCTGTTTCAGGAAAAGTCCCTATATCTTCCACAGGGATGGCATGGAGGCATCTTGCAAACACATAAAAAATCCCGCCTCTCCGGTACAGAGGGGCGGAAGCAGATGGTTTGGATGGATTTCTTTGGGGATTATCCCTTGACGCCACCGGAGGCCAGGCCGCTGACCAGGTTCTTTTCGATGGACATAAAGAGGATGACCACCGGGATGATGGCGAAAATGGAGGCCGAGAAGAGGTACTGCCATTCAATCATGTTGTAGCCATTGAAGGTGTTGATGCCCACCGTCAGTGGCTTCAACGTATCAGTGGAAATAAGGCAGAGGGCCACGGTGTACTCATTCCAGGCGTTGATAAAGATAAAAATGAGGGTGGTGACGATGCCAGGGGCCGCCACCGGAATAAGGATCTTCATCATGGCCTGGGTACGGGAGCAGCCATCAATGGTGGCGGCCTGCTCCATCTCCGGGGAGATGCTCATAAAGGTGCCCCGCAGCAGCCAGACGGTGAACGCCTGGTTAAAGGCGGCGTTGACGAAGATGAGCCCCCACAGGTTATCGGTGAGGCCCAGGGTCTGCATCACCTGGTAGATACCAACCAGCAGCACCACCGGCGCAAACATCTGGGAAACGATGATGAAGCCCAGGAAGGCGGTCTGCCCCTTAAACTTCATCCGGGCCAGGGCATAGGCGGCGGGGATGCCGCAAATCATGGCGATAACGGTGGATCCCCCGGCAATGAGCACCGAGTTGAGCAAGTACTTGGCCATGGGAGCCCGGCTCCAGATATCAATAAAGTTGGACCACATGGCGGTGATTGGCAGAATGGTGCCGTTGGGGGAGAAGATCTCTACCCGGCTTTTAAGGGCGGTGCAGAACATGGCGAAGTAGGGGTAGAGGATGAGGATGCAAACATCGACGACCACAAAGTAGAGGAGGATGCGAAGCACCGTCTTTTTCAGGGAAAATTCCTTATGTACCATGACGTCATTCATCAGGTGTCATCTCCTTTCCGCAAGGTGTAGACCATGTAGGTGCTGGCGCAGACCAGCAGGATGATAAAGCCGATAACCGAAACGGCGGCGGCTTCCCCCTGCTTGCCGTTGTAGAAGGCCAGCTTGTACAGGTAGGTCACCAGGGTGTCGGTGTGGTTGGCCGGGTCGCCCTTGGTCATGGTCCAGATGATGGGGAAAGAGTTAAAGACGTAGATGATATTAAGGACGGTGGAAACGGTCAAGGAGGGGCGCACCAGCGGAAGGGTGAGGCTTTTAAGTTTCTGCCAGTAGTTGGCCCCATCCACGGTGGCTGCCTCGTAGTAGGATGTATCAATGCTTTGCAGGCCGGAGAGAACGCAGAAGGTGACAAAGGGAATGGTGACAAAGATACCGCAGGCAATCTCCCAGGCGAAGTAAGCTGCCGGGGTGGGGGTCCAGTTCACCGCCTGCTTGATGATGCCCAGCTTCAAAAGCAGGGTGTTCAGGGTGCCGTAATCGGTGTTGATGATAAAGTTCCAAACGCTGGCCTGGATAACCAGGGTGGTAGCCCAGGGGAACACCACAATGGCCCGCACGATCTTGCGGCCCTTGAAGTTGTTATTAAGCACCAGCGCCAAGCAGAAGCCCAGGAAGGTGGAGATTATCACCACGGCGATGGTCCAGACGATGGTGTTCTTCAGCACCATTCCAAAGGCTGCGCTGTTCACCACCTTGGTGAAGTTCTCAAAACCATTAAAACCCTGGACACGTCCAGCGCGGGTTACCTTACTCAAGGCCATACGGAACACCGAGACAATCGGCGTCAGGATAAAGACCGCCATCAGGATGACACTGGGGGCGATCCAAATATAGGGTTCTATCTTGCGGTAGAGCTTTTTATTCACAGGGACACCTCCTCTTTTGTCGGCCCTTCCAGCCGGTTTCCAAGGGCGTCCTTCCTCCCGCCTTTGGAAAGGGGCTGGAAGCCACCACGGGCCGGGCCGTTACTGTGTGGCCCGGCCCGCGGTGTTTAATAAGTATCAGTGTTTTTTGGAGGTCTTGGGCTGTTAGCCAGCGATCTCCTTCTGGAGGTTATCCAGCAGCTCCTTGACGTTGCCGCCCAGAAGAGCCTGCTGCTCCACATTGATGACGCCCTGCTTGACGTCAGCCCACTCCGCCTTGGCGGTGGGATAGAACTTGCAGCTGCCCACGATCTCCACCCAGGGAGCCATGGAGGCATCGGCCTTGGCAACGATCTCGCCGCCGGCAGAGGTGGCAGGCAGGAATCCTTCCATCAGCACCCAGTCAGAATACCGGGCATCGTCATAGAAGAAATCGAAGAAGGTCTTGATGGCCTCGATCTTCTCGGCGGAATGACCGTTATCAAAGCACATGAAGCGGTCCATAACGCCGGCGGAGACAGAAGCATTGCCACCGTTGGTGGGGATGGGGGCGAAGGCGTAGTTGATGGTGCTGCCGCCGTCCTTAATGTAGGTGGGGATGCTGTTGGGGCCAATCATCATGGCAACCTTGCCGGCGCCGAACATATCCTGGAGGGCGTACCGGGTTTCGGTAGCGGGGTCGCTGTTGGTGAGGCCGCTCTTCACCAGGTCGATGGCGTACTCAATGGCAGCCACGTTCTCGTCGCTGTTCAGGGTCCAGTTGCCGGAAGCGTCGGTGAAGTCACCGCCGTTGTTCCAAATGTAGTAGGCAAAGGCAGCCTGGCCTTCGTCGGTGGTCATATCAATGCCCCAAGGATAGATGTTGGCGTCATAAGCCTTAATCTTCTCGCAGGCGGCCTTCAGCTCGTCCCAGGTCTTGGGAACTTCCACGCCAGCGGCTTTCAGGATGTCCACATTGTAGTACATAGCGCGGGCAGAGGCCAGGTCGGGAATCGCCCAGACAGTGCCATCCACAACGGACTGATCCAGGAAGGCGGGGTACATCTTGTTGTATGTAGCCTCGGAGACATAGTCCTTAGCAGGGAGCAGCAGGCCATCCGCCTGATAGTCGGCGAAGACGTCGATGTTCAGGATGTCGGGGGCGGCGTTGCCGCTGATGCGGGTGTTGACCACGGTGTAGATGTCGTTCCAGGAAACCACTTCCACAGTCAGGTCAATACCGGCGTTGGCCTTGTTGAACTCATCCTGGAACTTGGCCCACCAGTCCTTGGTGTTCTGGCCGTATTCGGCAGCGATGACATTGATGGCGATCTTGTCGCCAGAGGGAGCGGGCTCGTTGGTGGGGGTGGAGGTCTCCGGAACAGAAGCAGGGCTGCTGGTGCCACCGCCGCCGTTGCAGGCCGCCAGGGAGAGAACCAGGCATACCGCCAACAGAGCTGTAAGGATTTTCTTCATCTTCATTCTCCTTTTTTCTTTTCTCAAGTGGGAAATAATTGGGCACAAATGGGAATCTTATACAAATTAAGCGCCCACGCTTTTATTATAATTATATATTCTGTAAT
>WSMP01000142.1 GCA_013316495.1 Angelakisella sp. | reverse complement strand
AGCCGTAGCCGCCCCCCATCTGGGCGGAGACAGGCACCCGGTCCCGGTTGATGAAGAGGATGATGGACTGGGCCAGGCTCCCGAAAATCACCGAAAGGGCGGTGAAGAGGGCCTCCCTGCCGGGGGTGTAGTCGCAGTAGAGGTTATAGAGGGCAAACGCCATCACCACGGTAAGGGCCAGGCCAAAAAGGCTGCTGATGCCGGAAAAGAAATTTTCCCAAAGGGCGGGGGAGTCCCAATCATAATAGACGGAATCGGCCAGGCTTCCAATGAAGGCCAGGGAGGTGCTGCCCCCGAAGAAGCAGAGGAGGTCCAGCACCGGCAGGAGGACGGAAAACTTCCAGGCCCTGCCGGTGCGGCAGATGCCCGACCGCTCGCAGAGGAGGCCCAGCAGATAGTTGTTGGCGAAGGGCACCCAGGCCAGGCCGGGGTTGGGCATCCCGGCGTTTCGGGCCATGCGGGAAAGGGCTATCCCCTTCAGGACATACTCCACTATGGCAATGGCCACAATAAACAGAATGACCACCATAAAAACGCCGAAGAGGGTGAGTAGGAGTTCTTCCAGCCCATCCATCGTGTCACATCCTTTCTTTGTTGGGTTTTGCAGGAGAGCAAAGGGTTAAGAGCTACAGCTCCGGGCCATTTCGCCCGGAAAAATCGTCCCTGGGGGGATAGGGGGCCTCCCGGTCCTGGGGCAGGCGGTTCAGGCCCACCGGCGGGTCGTCATACCGCCGCCCTGGGGGCTGGCCGGTTCCCCAGCCGGTGGTGAAGGCCGGGGGAGGCTCGTAGGCGGGAGGCTGGCCCCCGGCGGAAAGGGGAAGCTGCTTATACAAAAGCAGCAGCAAAACGGCGGGGGCGATGAAGGAAAAGACAAAGCTGAGGATGGTATAAAGGACCGCCTGGGCCGGGGCGTAGTCGCTGTATAAATAGTAGAGCCCCGCCGTATGCACCACCAGGAAGACCAGCCGGAAAAGCTGCTGGAGGCTGTACCCGGTGTAGCTGTAAAGAAAGGCGGCGTCGGGGAGGAGGTACTCCAAAAGGATAAGCTGGAGGGTGGAGGGGGCCAGCAGGCTAAGGACCGGCAGGACCACCGCCAACCGCCACCGGCGGCCGGTGCGAAAGGCGATGGAGCGGTCGCAGAGGCTGCCCAGAACGCCGTATTTGGCAAAGGGGACCCAGGCCAGGGGGGCATAGGGGAGACCGGCTCTTTTCGCCATCAGCCAAAGTCCCAGGGAGTGGACCAGGTAGACCCCCAAAACCAGCAGCCCGGCCAGGAAAAGCACCCCCAGCAGGAGGTACATTCCGCCCATGTCAAACATCGGGGAGGCCCTCCCTTATAGCTCCGGGCCGCTGGGGCCCTCGTCCTCGCCCCGCTGCCGCTCCGGCGGCGGGGGATTTTTGGGGTCGTACCCGCCGGAGGGGAAGTTCCGGGAGGGGTCGTAGGGCTGCTGGGCCGGGGGCTGGTAATACCCCCCCTGGCCCTGGTAAAACTGGGGGCCCTGGCCCTGGTAGGTCTGCTGGCCGGGGTTTGTGGTGTAGGTCTGCTGGCCGGGGTTTGTGGTGTAGGCGGCGCCCTGGGGGCCGTAGCCCGGCGGCGGGTAGCCCGGTCCGGCGAAGCCCTGGTTCCACCGGTGGTAGCGGTCGTACTTGGGGCGGCCGCCAGGGAAGGCGCCAAAGCCGGTGACCGAGACGGGGACGGTGTTCATCTCCACCAGGAAGAAAATCCAGTAGATGTTAAAGAATATCCCCAGCAGGAGGTAGAGCAGGGCGTTATCCGGGGCATAGTCCTTGAAGATGTGGTAGATGCAGTAGTAATACATCACAACTCCCGCTAGGCCGGACACCACCAGCACCAGGAGGCTGATGCCGATCAGGGGGTTAAAATCCCAATCCGCCAGGGCCAGGGGGAAGAGGAGCACCAGGGCCGCCAGGGGCAGCGCCTGCAAAAGGGTGTTCCAAAAGGCCAGGCGGCGGGGCCGCTGGGTGTGGGCGTAGACAGAGCGCTCCGCCAGCAGGCCGAGGACCCAGGCGTTGCCCACGGGGAGCAGGGCCAGCCAGGGCCGGGGGATGCCGGCGTGCTTTGCCATCCGGTAGGGGCCAAAGCTCACCAGCACCCAGACGCCTCCCAGTATCACAAAGTAGAAGAGCAGAACCACAAAGATGGCGATCATCTCCGCCGAATGCATATACATAAAATCCCTCACGTTCCTTTCTGCGGCCTGTCGCCGCTGGGGCCGGGGGTTGGTTTGGCCCGGATGGATAAAGTGGCAACCGCAAAAGAAGCGGGAGAGGGACGAACGGTTTTCCGTCCGTCCCCCAAAGACCGTTTCTTAGAAGCTGTATTCACAACCGTCTGACGCGGTCAGGCCAGGTCTTTTTCCGCCCCGCCTGCATCATCCGGCTGTGAATGCAGGCTCTTATTTATCCGCAATGGCCGCGATGCCGGGGAGGACCTTGCCCTCTAGGTACTCCAGGGAGGCGCCGCCGCCGGTGGAGATGTGGGTCATCTTGTCGGCGTAGCCCAGCTGCATCACAGCGGCCGCGCTGTCCCCGCCGCCGATGACGGTGGTGGCGTCGGTCTCCGCCAGGGCCTTGGCCACGGCGTTGGTGCCGGCGCAGAGGACCGGGTTTTCAAAGACGCCCATGGGGCCGTTCCAGACGACGGTCTTGGCCTCCTTGGCGGCCTTGGCAAACAGCTCCTGGGTCTTGGGGCCGATGTCCAGGCCCATCATGCCGGCGGGGATCTTGTCGGAATCCACCACCTGGGTTTCCACCGGCCCGTCGATGGGGTCGGGGAAGGCGGCGGTAATGACGGTGTCGATGGGCAGCAGCAGCTTTACATGCTTTTCCTCCGCCTTCTTCAGCATATCGGCGCAGTAGCCAATCTTCTCCTCGTCCACCAGGGAGGTGCCCACCTCGTAGCCTTTGGCCTTCAGGAAGGTGTAGGCCATGCCGCCGCCGATGATGAGGGTGTCCACCTTGCTCAGGAGGTTTTCAATGACGCTGAGCTTATCGGCAACCTTGGCGCCCCCCAGGATGGCCAGGAAGGGCCGCTGGGGGTCCTCCACGGCGTTGCCCAGGTACTTGATTTCCTTCTGCATCAGGTAGCCCACGGCGGTTTCCTTCACGTAATCGGTGACGCCGGCGGTGGAGCAGTGGGCCCGGTGGCAGGAGCCGAAGGCGTCGTCCACGTAGATGTCGCAAAGGGAGGCCAGGTCCTTGGAGAAGTCCTCGATGTTCTTGGTCTCCTCCTTGCGGAAGCGGGTGTTCTGAAGAAGCACCACGTCGCCGTCCTTCATGGCGGCCACGGCGGCCCTGGCGTTATCCCCTACCACAGTGTCGTCATTTGCGAAGACGACGGTTTTGCCCAGCAGCTCGGAAAGGCGGACGGCCACGGGAGCCAGGGAGAACTTCTCCTCCGGGCCGTTCTTGGGCTTGCCCAGGTGGGAGCAGAGGATGAGCCGGGCGCCCTTGTCCATCAGGTACTTGATGGTGGGCAGGGCGGCGACGATGCGGTTATCGTTGGTGATTTTCCCCTCCTTCATGGGGACGTTGAAATCGCACCGCACCAGCACCCGCTTGCCGGCGGCCTCCAGGTCCTCGATGGTGACTTTGTTGTAGGTAATCATGGTGTATCTTCTCCTTCCTTTGGTTCAGGGGGCCTTCCCCCCACTTTGTGTTTACTTCCTTATTTTACCCGATTTCCCACCCGATTACAAAGGATTTTCCACAAAAGAAAACGGGGGGCGGCAAGATGGGTGA
>WSMP01000141.1 GCA_013316495.1 Angelakisella sp. | reverse complement strand
GTGAGGACCGGGGTGTCCACCTCCAAAAAGCCCTTTTCGTCCAGGTATTTGCGAATCTCGCTTAGGATGCGGGAGCGCTTGTAGAAGGTGATCTTCACCCCTGGGTTGACGATAAGGTCCACATACCGCTGGCGGTACCGGGTGTCGATGTCCCGAAGGCCGCTCCACTTATCCGGCAGAGGCAGCAGCGCCTTGGAAAGCAGGGTGATCTCCTGGACCCGCACCGAGATTTCCCCCATCTTGGTGCGGAACATCTCCCCGGTGACCCCCACAATATCCCCGATATCAAACTTTTTGTAGGCGGCGTAGCTTTCCTCCCCCACAATGTCCTTGCGGACATAGAGCTGGATGCGCCCGGAGCCGTCCTGGAGGTCGGCAAAGCCCACCTTCCCCATCCCCCGCTTGGTCATCAGGCGCCCCGCCAGGGAGACCTTGGGGCCGGGGACCTCCTCCCCCTCCGGGGGCTCCGGATGGGCGGCAAAGTCCGCCTTGGCCCGCATCGCCAGGGTGCTCACCGGGTACTTGGTGATGGTGAAGGGGTCGTGTCCCTCCGCCTGGAGGGCGCTGAGCTTCTCCCGGCGCACCCGCACCTGCTCGGTATAAACCTCCTGGCTCAGCTGCTGGGCCGCTTCCTCCGCCCGGCCGGCGGCCTTTTCCACCGCGTCCCCCAGCTTTTCCTTGGCGTTTTCAATCCTCTGTTCCAGATCCACTTCCATTTCCTCCTTCTATCGTCTTTTCATCCTGTTGCAGGCTCTTTTCTTCGTTTTGGCGGCTTCACCTTTGGGGAAACCGCTCCGCCATCTCCCGGAAGCGGCGGATCATCAGGGAAAAATCCTCGTCGCTTAGGACGGCGGAAACCCAAAACCGCTCCCAATCGTTTTCCTCCAGCCGCTCCTGAAGCTCCACAAAGCTGGGGTCGTCCTCCTCCTCGGTGAGGGCGACGCCCAGATTCACCAGCACCCCTCCCACGCACCGGTGGGTATGCAGGCGCATATAGGGTTCGATGAACTGGGCCTCGCTTTCCACCGTGAGGCCCAGCGCCACGTTTTCCAGCCCCCGCACCAAATCCGCAAGCTCGGCGGTGGTCATGCAGGGGTCGTCAAAATCGTAGACCAGCACCCCCTCGGTGAGGCGGATGCGGACCATCAGCCAGTTGTTGTCGTAGATGGTCCGCAGGGGGTTATAGGGGAACTGGTAGCCAACCACATTTACCTGGATGGCCCGTTCTCCGCAAAATAGTCTCATAGGCGCTCCGTCCTTATCCAATGATGGTGTATTCCAGGTTCTCCCACAGCAGGCGGCTGCCTTCTGTCACGCCGTCCGGCAGGAGAGCAAGGGCCACCGGGGCCTCAACGGGCTCCGGCCGGTCAGTGGTTACCAGTATAGCATAATCCCCTTGGATTTTTGTGACCAAATAATGAATCGGTTCCATATTTTTCACCTCCGAGGTGCCGCCGGTGTCTCGCCCTCCGGGGTGCCCCCGGTGTCTCGCCCTACGCCAGTCTGTACTGGCCGGGAGTGGCTGCCTGGAGTTTTACCGGCGCGCCATGGGGCTGCCCCTTTCCTCTCTAAAAGGGAGTGGCCAAACCACGCAGCTTTTCCTGTTGAATTTGCTGTGTTATGGAAATCTTTTGCCGTTCTTCTTTTTGCTTCTTTTTCTTCTTTCGGAAGAAGAAAAAGAAGGCGGGGCTCTGCGCCGCAGCGCGTTTGACCATACCCCTCTAAAAAATCTCCTGGCGCAGCTCCTTCGCCAGCTCCTCCAGCTGGGCGGGGCTCACCAGGCGGGTGAGCACCCCCGGCAGCGCGTTGGCCCCGATGCCCTCCGGCAGCTCCAGCCGCTTCAAAAGGGCCCGGCGCAGGACGGCGCTCCTTTCCCCGCCGGAAAACCCCAGGGCGTAAAGCATCCCCTTTGTGATGGGCTGGCGGGGCGGGACCTCCTCCCCAGCCAGGGCCCCGGCCTTGGCCAGCGCCTCCCGGAGCACCTCCGTTTCCATCCCCTCCACCCCCAGGGTCCCTTCGGCGGAGGGCCGTCTTTTCCGCCGCTCCTTGCCCTGCACCTGGGGGATATAGACATGGAGCACCCGTTCCGGGGGGATGGCTCCGGCCAGATACCCCCGGATGCGAAAGCCCGCCCGGTCGGAATCGGTGAGGATCACCACCTTTTCCTCCGCCGCCAGCCGCCGGATAAGGGCCAGCTTTTTCTTGTCCGAAAAGACCTGGAACCCGTCGGTTTGGAGGATGTCCCCTTCGATGAAGGAGGCCAGCCTGGCCTTGTCGTACCGCCCTTCCACGATGATCGGGTATTTCACCCGCAGCCGCTCCATCAGGCTCCCTCCATTTCCCGGAAAATCTCCGCCACCGTGGTCTCCAGCACCACCCTTGCATCCGGACCTGTGGTTTTCATCTGCTTATCGGCCTCGGCCAGCAGCTCCAAAATCCGCTCCAGGGTGGGGATGGAAAATTTCCGCTGGTTCTGGGCCCCCTTGTCGTAGCGGTAGCCGCTGCCTCCGTACCCCAGGGCCTTCTTCGCCTCGGCGTCCGGGATGCCCGCCTTCCGGGCCACCCCGGCCCGATACAGGTCCACAAAGGCCATGGAGAGGATGGAAAGGATGCTCACCGGGCTTTCCCGGAGGAAAACCAGGTCGTTGATGGCGGCCATGGCGGCGGTGAAGTTCCGGGCAATGATTTTGTCCGGAAGGTCAAAAACCCGCGCCTCGGTCACCGGCGCCACCAGGCTCCGGACGTCCTCCGGGGTAATGCCCTCCGGGGAATGGGCCGCCAGCTTCTGCACCTCGGTTAACATCCGCTGGGGCTCCCGGCCGCAGTATTCCGCCAGCAGCTGGGCGGCGTCCTTACTGATGGAGCTTCCGGCTTTTTCCGCGGCGGATACCATCCGCTGGACCGCGGCGGAGCCCGCCGGCTTGGGGAAATGGCAGACCCCCCCCAGCCGCTCGCAGAGCTGGAAGACCTGGGCTCCTTTGCTCCCCTTCTTCTTCAGGTCCGGCAGAACGCTGCCCATGGTCATCACCAAAAGGGTCTCCTCCGGCAGCTCCTCCGCCAGCTGGCGGAGCTTTTCCAGGCCCCCGGTGGAAAGAAGGCCGGGGTCCAGGTCCTCCACCAGCACAAACCGCCGGGGGGCCATCATGGGGAGGGAGCGGGCCGCGTCCCCCAGCGCCTCCAGGTCCAGGGGGAACCGGCCGTCGTACTGGGAGCGGTTAAAGTCCGGGAAGGCGGTAACCGCCCACCGCTCCAGCCGCCGCTTGTAGCCGGCCATCAGGGGGGCGTCCTCCCCCCACAGAAGGAGCAGCCCCGGCAGGGTGCCCTCCTTCATCATGGCGTCCAGCTGTTTCGGGCCGGACAGGACCATGCCCTCACCCCCTTTTCCTTGGCAAGATTAAATTGGTGTCCCCTGTGGGAAGCCGCTGCGGGCGCAGCTCCGGGGATAGGGGATACACCCTTCCATCCATGTCCACCAGGAGATCGCCCCCCGGCGGAAGGTTGGACTCGTTTATTATACCATATCCTGCCCAGGATTTCAGCAATTTTCTGCCGTTTGTTTCCACTGTAAGCAGCTGGGGCAGGGGGGCGCCCACCCAAAGCCCCGGCAGCACCTCCGCCGGCTCCTCCGGGATGGGGAGGAAGGGCCCGGCGGATTGGGCCTGGAGGAGGGCCAGCTCCCCTTCCGGCACCAGGGTGACGGCGGGAGAAAGCTCCTGGTGCAAGGCAAGGATGCCGTTTGGGCCGGTATCCCAGCTGCAAACCAGCACCAAAGGCCCCGCCCCCTGGCAGCGCTCCAGCTGGGCGGCCAGCCGCCGCCGGTGGTAGCC
>WSMP01000140.1 GCA_013316495.1 Angelakisella sp. | reverse complement strand
GCGCTGGACCTCCCGGCCATCGGGGAGGCGGCCCGAAAGGCCGGATGGGGGATTCTTTGCCAGAAGGGAGCCACCGAGTTTGGCATCGGTATGGCGGCGGCCCGGCTCCTTCAGGCCGTCCTGGGGGACGAAGGCCGGGTCCTTCCCGTTTCCGTGCCGGTGGGGGAGGCGGACGGGGTTTTCGCCAGCCTTCCCTGCGTCCTGGGGAGGGAGGGGATAAGGCAGATTCTCCATCCCGCCCTGACCCCGGCGGAGCAGGAGCAGTTTGACGCCTCCTGTGCCCGGATGGAGGAATACTGGCAGAAGATTAAAAAATAGCGGCGCCTGTTCAGATGGAGCAGGTCCTTTAGAAAGGCGGACGTCCCATGAAGGAGCTTTTAAACCAGCAGTTTTTGATTCCCCAGACCAGCGCCATTGCGGAAGCCTCGGCGGTGGCCCGGCGGTACGGGGACCTTATCAACCTCTCCATTGGGGACCCAGACGTTCCCACCCCGCGGGAGATTATTGAGCGGGCCTTTGCCGACGCCCTGGAGGGGCACACCAAATACACCGACCCGCGGGGCTATCCGGAGCTGCGGGAGGAAATACGGGCCTTCTACCGGGAGGAATACGGGGATTCGGTGGCGGATGAAGAGATTTTCGTCTGCGCCGCCGGTGTAGTGGGGATGTATTTGGTCTTCCAGGTGCTTTTGGACCAGGGGGACGAGGTGATTATCCCAGACCCCTATTTCACCTGCTACCCGGACCAGGTCCGGGCCGCGGGAGGGGTGCCGGTCTTTCTTCCCACCTACGAGGAGGAGGGCTTTTCCATCCACCTGGAGCGGCTGGAAGGGCTGGTGACCCCCCGCACCAAGGCCATCCTCATCAACACCCCCAATAATCCCGCCGGAACCTGCCTTTCCCGGAAGAACCTGGAGGAGCTGGCCGCCTTCTGCCAGCGGCACGGCCTCCTTGTGGTAGCGGATGACATCTATACCAACTTCTGCTACGGGGAGCCCTTTTTCCCCATCCGGGCCCTGCCGGGGATGGCGGAACGCACCGTCACCGTCAACAGCTTTTCCAAAAACTATATTATGACCGGGTTTCGCATCGGCAACATCGTCGCCCCGACGGCGGTAATCCGGGCCATCCAGCAGCTCAATGAGTATGTGGTCTTCACAGCTCCTTCCGTCTCCCAAAGGGGGGCCATGTGGGCGCTGCGGAGCCGCAAGGAGCTGGAGCCCCCCCTGTGGGAGCTCTTCCGTGGACGGATGCAGTACGCCGCGGAGCGGATGAACCAGATCCCCTGGATGTCGGTGCCCGCCCCCCAGGGGAGTATGTACCTTTTTCCCAGCATTAAAAGGACCGGCCTCACTTCTGCGGAGGTGACCAGGCGCATTCTGGAGGAAGCCCATGTGCTGGTGCTGCCGGGGAACACCTTCGGGGCCTGCGGAGAGGGGCATCTGCGCGTCGCCTGCACCGTGGAAAATGAGGTGATGGGCAGGGCCTTTGACCGCATCTCAAAAATGGAAATTTCCTTCCAGAAGTAATTCCAAACCTCCGCCCTTCGGCCTGTTTTGCCGTGGGCGGGGGATATTTGTGTTGAAATAATAGGTTAAATACGCTGTTTTTGTGATTGTCCGGAAAATTATTTTCTCAAACGACAAATACCCCCTTGCTTTTTCCTCGGATATGCTGTACTATATGTACAGCATATTTTTGGGACAGGCAACTAGATGTTGTGTTTGACCCGCCTGTGAGGAGGATTTTTTTATGTCCAGAGAAGCTGGAGCGACCAAGAAAGCGGCTGTAGAGGCCGCTCCCGCCAAAAAGGCGGAGCCAAAGTCTATTAAAAAGCGCAACGGGGAGACAGTCCCCTTTGACGCGGCAAAGATACAGGAAGCGATACGCAAAGCCTGTGTGGCGGTGCCGGAGGAAAAGATTTCCAAAAAGAAGCTGGAGGAGTTGACCGCCGCGGTGGTGGCCGCCATCCCTGGCCGCCGGACCCCAACGGTGGAGCAGGTGCAGGACCTGGTGGAGGAGACCCTCATCCGGGAGGGCTTTGCCAGAACCGCCAAGGCATACATCCTTTACCGGGCGGAGCACGCCAAGATCCGTCAGTCGGAAGGGGATCTGATGGAGATCTACAAAGAGCTGACCTTTGCCTACGCCAAGGATGCGGATATAAAGCGTGAAAATGCCAACATCGATGCGGACACCGCCATGGGCACCATGCTTAAGTACGGCTCCGAGGGCTCCAAGTATTTTATTGATAACTACATCCTGCCGAAGGACGTGGCGGCTGCCCACATCAACGGGGATATCCACATCCACGACAAGGATTTTTATATGCTCACCGAGACCTGCTGCCAGATTGACCTTTTGAAGCTTTTCCACAACGGCTTTTCTACCGGTCACGGCTATCTGCGAGAGCCCAACGGCATCCAAAGCTACTCCGCCCTGGGGTGCATCGCCATCCAGGCCAACCAGAACGAGATGCACGGCGGCCAGTCGGTGCCGAATTTTGATTACTCCATGGCCCCCGGCGTGCGCAAGACCTTCCGCAAGGAGTATTTCAAGGCCCTGGCCCACTACATCGCCTTTTGCTATGACATGACCCAGGAGAACGCCAAGGCCCTGGTGGACGCTGCCAAAGAGGCCCTGGGGGCCGAGGACCTGACCATGTCCGAAGAGGCGGAGTACGGGATGCGCCTTTCCCGGTGGCTGCCCCGGCACCAGCAGGAGGGGGGCTACCAGCCCATTACCGACGCCCAGACCCTCAACGCCCACCACGCCGCGGTGGAGGTGGCCCTTATCGAAACCGACAAGGCCACCTATCAGGCCATGGAGGCCCTGGTCCATAACCTGAACACCATGAACTCCAGGGCGGGGGCCCAGGTGCCCTTCAGCTCCATCAATTACGGCACTGATACCTCCCCGGAGGGCCGCATGGTGATAAAGAACCTCCTGGACGCCACCAGCGCCGGTTTGGGCAACGGGGAGACCCCTATCTTCCCGGTGCAGATTTTCAAGGTGAAAGAGGGGGTCAGCTACGCCCCCGGCGATCCCAACTACGATTTGTTCCAAAAGGCTATCCGCACCTCCGCCAAGCGTCTTTTCCCCAACTTCAGCTTTTTGGACGCCCCCTTCAACCTCCAGTATTACCGCCCAGGGGATTACAACACCGAGGTATCCTATATGGGCTGCCGCACCCGCGTGATGGGCAACCACTACGACCCCAGCCGGGAGGTGACCTGCGGGCGGGGAAACCTGAGCTTTACCTCCATTAACCTCCCCCGCATCGGCATCCAAGCCAAGGGGGACATCGAGGAGTTCTACCGCATTCTGGACCAGCGGGTGGAGCTGGTGGTGCGCCAGCTGCTCCATCGCTTCAAGATTCAGGCGGCCAAGAAATGCCGCAACTACCCCTTCCTTATGGGGCAGGGGGTGTGGATCGATTCCGACCGCCTGGGCATAGACGATACCATCGAGGAGGTCATCAAGCACGGCACCCTCAGCGTGGGCTTTATCGGCCTGGCGGAGACCCTGGTGGCCCTCACCGGCAAGCACCATGGGGAAAGCGAGGAAAGCCAGAAGCTGGGCCTTGAAATCGTCGGTCATATGCGCAAGCTGATGGACGATAAGTCGGAAGAGACCGGCCTGAACTTTACCCTCCTGGCCACCCCGGCAGAGGGCCTCTCCGGACGGTTTGTCCGCATTGACCGGGAGATGTTCGGCCTTATCCCCGGCATCACCGACCGGGATTACTACACCAACTCCTTCCATGTGCCGGTTTATTACCCGGTCAAGGCCTTCCGGAAGATTCAGCTGGAGGGACCCTATCACGCCCT
>WSMP01000139.1 GCA_013316495.1 Angelakisella sp. | reverse complement strand
CTCCTCATTTTGAATCATTACGGTGAGGGAGGGGGTGGCGGCGGTGTCAATGTCCTCCCCCTGGGCGGCGCCGCCGCTGTAATGCCCCAGCATGGGGGCGGCCTTCATCCGCTCCTGCCGGGGGGCGGCGCTCCACATCTGGTAAAAGGCGGAAAAATCCCCCGCCGCCAGCTTCGCCATCCCCTTTTCCACATAAAAGACGTCGGTGACGCTGCCGCTTACCGGCTCGTAAACGATGTAAAACTCCCCTTGGCGCAAAGCCGGGTCGATGCTCCCCGCCGTAAGGAGCTGCTCCAGGGCGGGGTCGGTTTTTTCCGCCGTATGGGCAACATAATAGAGGGGCGCTTCCTCCCCGGTCCGGGCAGCAAGGCTCACGGCGTTGTCCTCCCCCTGCACCAGGGCCTTCAGCTGCTTGCCGCCGGAAAGGAGCACCGCCCGGTTCTGGGCCGCCATGTAAATGCCGCGGGCGGCATTGTCCAGGCGGGTGATCTCCAGGTATTTCTGAAGGCGCAGCACCGCCACGGCGGAGATTCCCAGAAGCACCACCAGGATCGCCACCGCAGCCAATGTCTCCACCAATGTGAAGCCGCTGTTCTTTTTTTGGAAAAATCGTTCCCTCATTGCCTTTCCCTCTGCTGCATAGAGCGCCCTCGTTTTGTCTCTTTCTATATGTCCAGATTATTCTGTTTCTGCCAAAAACACACCTTGCGGCAAAAAGCGGTACCGGCCAAATCTTCTTCCCTTTTGGGCCGCCCCAGGCATCCATGCCTGTTCGCGCCCTGGAGGGAAGAGAGAATTTGGTATAAAAACTTTATTATATATCCGAATCGGATATTAAAGCAATTTTATCATATCCGATTCGGATATACAATAATTTTTGTAAAGATTTTTTGAAATTGAAACTTTAACAAGAATTTTATAGAAAAACCACAAATTCTCACAAAATACCGTCTTTGGAAAGAGGTGCGATTATGGGAATTGACTACCAGGCCATCGGGGTGCGGATCCGCCGCCTGCGCAAGGCCAAAGGGCTGACCCAGCAGACCCTGGCGGAGCTTTCCGAGCAGGAGCCCTCCAACATTTCCCACATCGAGCGGGGGGCCACCAAGCTGAGCCTGCCCACCCTGGTGCATATCGCCAACGCCCTGGGGGTGACGGCGGACCAGCTCCTTTGCGACAGCGTCGCCGCCTCCGGCGCCGTGTACCAGCAGGAGCTGACCGCCCTCCTCTCCGATTGCTCCCACTGGGAGCTGCGCCTCATCACCGAGACCATCCGCACCCTTAAGGAGGGCCTGCGCCAGGCCCCTTTCGGGGAGGGAGAGGGGGGCCGGGGCTCTTAGAGCCTATTCAGGATCTCCCGGTGCACCGAACAGGCAGGAATTTTTGCGTCCTGCAAGGCAAAAAACCGCAGGAATACTTGCTGTATTGCAAGGGTTTTTAACGCCGCAGGGCACAAAAAGGCCTGTCAAGGCGGTGTGCAGGGAGAACTTGGATAGGCTCTTAGTCCATCTGGGCCTTTGGCCAGCAGCAGACCCCCACCTCCAGGGCCGTTCCCTCCTGAAGGTGGAAGTTGGCGTACCGGCAAAACCAGCACCGCTGCACCGAGCAGAGGCCAACCCGCCGCCCTGTAAAGACAGGGCACCGCTGCTGGGGCCAGACGCTGCAGCCGGGGCAGGGCTTTTGCAGCGCCCCCAAAGAACAGGGCACAAGGCTCCTTTCTCCATTCATACGAAGCTCCATCATCAGCCCCCTTTTCCTTTTTTTATCCAGGATTAAGATGCTTTGTTCCCGGAAGTTCCGGGAACATCGGGGGCCTGGCCCCCGATTCGCTCCTTTATTCCACCCGCCCCCCACTTGGGAATCCCTTGACAAACATGTGTGAGGGTGGTACGCTCATTATAGCAAATTTCCCGCGCTTTTTTGAGCCTTGCGCGGATTCTGCACATTTTTGCGTATAATTTGCAAATATAAGGAGGGCGCCGCCGGTGCTGAGGATTGCCTTATGTGACGATAACAGACAACAGCGCAGCGCTACGGGGAAGCTGCTTTTGGACTACGGGGCGGCCCGGCCTCATCTTGCCGTCAGGGTCTCGGTCTTCTCCTCCGGCCTGGAGGTGCTGGACGCGGCGGAGGAGGCCGGGGACTTCGACCTGTATGTGCTGGACGTGGTGATGCCGGGGCTTTCCGGCATTCAGCTGGGGATGCGCCTGCGGGAGATGGGCAGCGTCAGCCCTATCATCTATCTTACCGTCTCCCCGGAATACGCGGTGGATTCCTACGCCACACGGGCCTTCCACTACCTGATGAAGCCGGTACAGCCGGAAACGCTCTTCCAGGTGCTGGATGAGGCGGTGGCCGCCTTGGAAAAAAAGAGGAAGGCCTGCATCGCCGTCAAAAGCCGGGAGGGCCTGCGGCGGGTGCGCCTGGACGAAATCCTCTACGCCGAGCTGGCGGAGCGAGTGGTGCGCTACCATCTTTCCGGCGGGGACCGCCTGGAGGGCATGACGGTGCGGGGCTCCTTTCAGGAGGAGGTCGCCCCCCTTCTGGGGGACCCCAGCTTCTTCCTTTGCGGGGCCAGCTTTGCTGTGAACCTCTTTTATGTCACCGCGGTGGAAAAGGGCGCCCTGCTGCTGGATAACGGGAAGCGGGTTCCCCTCTCCCGCGGTCTGGCCGCCAAGGCCAAGCAGCGGTGGAGCAGCTATTGGCTGGACACCCCCAGGATGTAAAGGAGGAACCGAAAGTGACAATTTTAAGGGATATCTCTTTTCTTTGGTCGATGCTTCATGTTCTAGTAATTTTCCTGCTCTTTTTCATCCCCCGGTACCCCTGGGGCAGGACGCTGCTTATCAGCTTTGCCGGGGCGGGGACGCTCCTTATCTGCAATGTGCTGGCCATGTACTGGCTGGGCCACGGCATCATTATGAGCATCGCCTTTTTCACCTGCACCCTGCCCACCCTGGCGCTGTTCTATGTCCTTTCCAAATACCGGGACGGGCGGTTCTTTTTCCTTTTTTGCGTCTCGGATACTCTCTGCTTCTGGCTTTTGCAGCTCACCAACTTCCTGGACCGTCTCGCCGGGGATACCTACGTCGTCCTGCTGCTGGGGCGGCTGGTGATTTTCCCGGCGGCGGAGCTGCTCATATGGCGGTACCTGCGCCGGCCCTTTTTGGAGCTGCAAACCAGCCTGCTGCGGGGATGGGGGACCTTTGCCGTCGTCGGCGCGGTGTACTATCTGCTCATTATGGTCACCGCGGTGCCGGTGGACGCCCCCATGCCGGACCTGGCGGGGCTTCTTCGCATCCTGCTGGTGATGATTTTGATGCCCCTCACCTATATCACCATCCTCCGTTCCCTGTGGCGGCAGATGCTGGTTTATGAAGGGGCCCGCCAGGCGGAGCTGCGCCGCCGGGATTACCAGGCCATCTGCCAGAAGATGGAGCTGGAGCGCATCTACCGCCACGATATGCGCCACCACCTGACGGTGATGGAGGGGATGCTGCTACAGGGGGACAGCGCCGGCGTTCAGCAGTACATCTCGGAGCTTCAGGGGAAGCTCAGCGACCTGACCCGCTCCAACTGGTGCCCCAACACCGCTATTAACTCGGTGCTCACCTCCTATTTTTCCCAGGCCAAGGAGGCAGGCTGCCGGCTGGAAACCAAGATTCAGCTCCCCGCCCAATTCCCCTACGACGAGATGGACCTTTGCATGATTCTTTCCAATGCCCTGGAAAACGCCCTCCACGCCCTCCAGGAGCTGGCGGAGACAGAGCGGTGGATGAAGGTGGAGCTGGAGCTTACCGATAACCGCCGCCTTACCCTGGCGGTGCGCAACGCCT
>WSMP01000138.1 GCA_013316495.1 Angelakisella sp. | reverse complement strand
TCCTCCGTCTCCCCGCTGCGGTGGCTCATCACCACCCCATCTTTTCCCTGGAGGACGGGATGGCGGAGGACGACTGGCAGGGATGGCAGCTCCTCACCCAGCGGCTGGGGAGCCGGATGCAGCTGGTGGGGGACGACCTCTTTGTCACCAACATCCGGCGGCTGAAGCGAGGGCTGGAGGAAAAGGCCGGCAACGCCATTCTCATCAAGCCAAACCAAATCGGCACCCTCACCGAGACGCTGGAGGCGGTATCCATGGCCCAGGAAAAGGGCTGGGGGGTGGTGATGAGCCACCGCAGCGGGGAGACGGAGGACGCCATCATCGCCGACCTGGCGGTGGCCACCGGCTGCGGGCAGATAAAATCCGGCGCCCCCTGCCGCAGCGAGCGCACCGCCAAATACAACCGCCTTTTGGAAATAGAGGCGGAGATGGAAAGCATGGGGCCGCACCAGTAAAAAGCGCCCCGCCTGGCAAAAAGAAACCGGCAGCCCTTTTCCATAGCGCGGCGCCCGCCGCGTTTTTGGGAAAAGACCGCCGGTCTTTTTTATTTATGAGTGCAAAAATCCCAGGCGCTTATAGACCTTCTCCAGGGTGCGCCCGCTGATGGACATGGCCTTCTGGGCCCCCTCCCGGTAGCACCGCTCCAGGTAGGCTTTGTCTGCCATCAGCTCCTTGTAGCGGGCCTGGATGGGGGCCAGACGCTCCGCCACCGCCTCCCCCACGGCGGTTTTAAAGTCCCCGTAGCCCCTGCCGGCAAACTCCTCCTGAATGGCCGGGAGGTCCTTGCCGGTGAAGACCGAGTAGATGCGCATCAGGTTGTTGATGCCGTCCTTGCCGGGGGCATAGGCCACCTGGGCGTCGCTGTCGGTGACGGCGCTGCGGAACTTCTTCATAATGACCGAGGGTTCGTCCAGGATGGAGACGAAGCCCTTGGGGTTGGGGTCGGATTTGGACATCTTCCGGGTGGGGTCCTGGAGGGACATGATCCGGGCCCCCTCCTCGGTCCGGGAGATCAGCGCCTCCGGCATGGTGAAGGTGTTGCCGTAGGCCCCGTTGAACCGCCCGGCGATGTCGCGGGTCAGCTCCACGTGCTGCCGCTGGTCCTCCCCCACCGGCACCAGGTCGGTCTGGTACAGGAGGATATCGGCGGCCATCAGCACCGGGTAGGTGAACAGCCCGGCGTTGATGTTGTCGGCGTACCGGGCGGCCTTGTCCTTAAACTGGGTCATCCGGCTCAGCTCCCCGAACTGGGTGGAGCAGCTGAGGGCCCAGGCGCATTCCCCGTGGTGGGGGTTGTGGCTTTGGATGAAGAGGATGCTCTTTTCCGGGTCCAGGCCGCAGGCCATGAGGAGGGCGTAGGCCTCCAGGGTGCGCCGCCGCAGCTCGGCAGGCTCCTGGCGGATGGTGATGGCGTGGAGGTCCACCACGCTGTAGATGCAGCGGTATTCCTCCTGAAGGGGCCCCCAGTGGCGGATGGCCCCGATGTAGTTGCCCAGGGTGAAGACCCCGGTGGGCTGGATGCCGGAGAAGATGATCTTCTTGCGCTCCCCCTGGGGAGCCGCCGGTGTTTCTGCCATAATGGGGATACCTCCTTTTAGCGGCAGAGGCGGTCCAGGACCTTGCCCAGCCGCTCGATGCCGGTGACAATCTGTTCGTTGGTGGGGGCGGAGAAGTTGAGGCGCACCGCCCAGCAGGGGGCGGCGGTATCCGGCAGGAAGGTGGTGCCGGGGACGACGGCCACCTTCACCTCACTGGCGGCCCGGACAAAGGTCATTAAATCCACCTGCTGGGGCAGGGTGCACCAGAGGAAGAAGCCCCCCTCCGGCTGAACAAAGACGGCCCGCTCCATGTGCTGCCGCATGGCCTGAACCATCAGGCTGCACTTGGTGCGGTAGAGCTTCTGGAGGGTCTTCAGATGCCCCGCCATGTTGCAGGACTGGAGGAAATCGCAGCAAAGGAGCTGGCTGAGCATGGCGGTGTGGACGTCCCCGCACTGCTTGGCCACCACCATTTTGGTCAGGAGCGGCTGGGGGGCGATGGCGTAGCCCACCCGCAGGGCAGGGGCGATGATTTTGGAGAAGGTGCCGCAGTAGCAGACGATCCCCTCGGTATCCATGGTTTTGATGGCGGGGACATGGCTGCCGGAAAAGCGCAGATCCCCGTAGGGGTTGTCCTCCAGGATGACGATGCCCGCCTGCTTGCAGAGCTGGTACACCGCCTGGCGCTTTTCCAGGGAGAGGGTGACGCCGGTGGGGTTTTGGAAATTGGGGATGATGTAGAGCATCCGAGCCTGGGGATTTTCCCGGATGGCGGCCTCCAGCTTTTCGATGGAGATGCCGTCCTCCTCCACATCCACCCCCACCAGCCGCGCCCGGCAGGTGCGGAAGGCGTTGAGGGCGCCGATAAAGGAGGGATTCTCACAGAGGATCACATCCCCCTCGTTCACCAGGCTTTGGGCGGCCAGCTGGATGGCCTGCTGCGCCCCGGAGGTGATGATGATGCCGTCCCCCGGCTGGGAAAGGCCCGGCTCCCGGCGGTTGGCGAACTGCCGCGCCGCCTCCTGGAGGGGAGGATACCCTTCGGTGAGGGAGTATTGCAGGGCCGCCACCGGCTTGTTTTCAAAGATGATGCGGCCGATGTTTTCCAGCTCCTTGACGGGGAAGGCGTCGGGGGAAGGGTTGCCGCCGGCAAAGGGGATCACCGTCGGATCGGCCATGTTTTTAAAGATCTCCCGAATGGCGGAGGGCTGCATGGCGGCCATCCTGTCCGAGATTTTTAGCTCCATAATAACACCTGCTTCGCACAATATATAGTCCATCTTCCAGGGGAACTCTTGTTTATCATTATAGCAAACTTCCGGCGGCTTGAAAAGTCCTTTCTTCCCCAAAAGCTGGAAGATACTCCCAGGGGGGCGGCAAAACCCGGCAAAAAAGCGGGAAACCCCAGTAAAAAAGCGGCTTTTGCTCTTGACTTCCCCGGACGGGTATGCTATAGTAAGAACACCTCTCGGAGAGGGTTCTTTTTTTGTGCGCTCCAAAGGGCATAAAGGGGGACGCCTTTCAATACGCAAGAGGGAGGCAAACTAGGGTCCCGACGGGGAACCGCCGGGGCGGCCACGATTAGGAGGTGCCGATATGCGAGTGAAGATCGTTCTGGCCTGCACCGAGTGCAAGCAGCGCAACTACAACACCAAGAAGAACAAGAAAAACGATCCGGACAGGCTGGAGATGAAAAAGTACTGCCGTTTCTGCCGGAAGCACACCGTCCACAAAGAAACCAAATAAGGAGGGCTGACGAATATGGCAGGTACGGAAAAGAAACCCGGCTTCTTCGCCAGAATCTCCCGTTCCCTGCGGGATATGCGGGGGGAGCTGAAGAAGGTCGTCTGGCCCAGCAAAAAGCAGATCCTCAACAACACTCTGGTGGTGCTGGCTGCCATCCTCATTTCCGCCGTCTTCATCGGCGGGCTGGATGCCATCCTGGGCACCGTGATCCGCGCCGCCCTGGGGGGCTGAGCCTTGCCGCAGGTAAAGAGGGGAGTGTGAAGAATGGCAGACGAAGCGAAATGGTATGTGGTCCACACCTATTCCGGGTATGAAAACAAGGTGGCGGACAGCATCGTCAACGCGGTGGAAAACCGCCAGCTCCACGACCTGATCCACGAGGTGAAGATCCCCACCGAGATGGTCACCGAGATAAAGGACAACCAGAAGAAGGAAGTGGAGCGCAAGCTCTTCCCCAGCTACGTCCTGGTGAAGATGATCATGACCGATGACAGCTGGTATGTGGTGCGCAACATCCGGGGCGTCACCGGCTTCGTAGGCCCCGGCTCCAAGCC
>WSMP01000137.1 GCA_013316495.1 Angelakisella sp. | reverse complement strand
ACTCCACTGTTGTTGACACCCACGAGACCCATCCGGAGCTGTTCTCCGACTACCGGGTGCGGGACGCCCTGGTCAAGGCCCTAGGGGCTAAGTATGCGGAGCTGGCGGACACGGCGGGCCAGTGGCTCTGCCAGGAGGACAAGAGCATCCTTCCCCTTCTCACCCAGGGCTTCGACCCGGCGGGGAAAAAGGAGATGGCCCGGCGGGTCCAGGTCATCGACACCATCGCCGGGGGGAGCCTCAACGACTGGTATATCAGCCAGCTGGAGGGGGCCAAAAAGCAGGTGCGGGTGATGCTCATCTACGCCCTGCGCCACTGCCCGGAGAACCTGGAACTGCTGCTGAAGCTGGCCAAAACCGAGAAATACGACAACAAGGACGCGGCCCGCTGGGCCCTGGCCCGGATCCAGAACCCCGGCGCCCTCCCCTTCTGGCGGGAGATGATGGAAGCGGACCTCATTGAGAACATGCGGTTCTTTATGGCCTCCAATTCCCCTGCCGCCACCGCCCTGACGGCAGAACTGCTGGAGCGGGAACTGGAGGATCTCCTCGCTCCCGACGATGCGCCCTGGTACACCGAAAAGGAAAAGCGGCTGGCCAATCTCCTCTACGCCCTGGTGGGCAAGACCGGGCCGGCCATCTGCGACGCCTACCGCAAGGGGGCGGCCCTGGGCACCAAGCTGGACGGCAGCCGGGCTTGGAAAAACGGGAAGGGGCACATCAACGAGCAGATGTTCTTCCAGCGCCCTGGGGGCCAGAAGCATCCCTTCTCTGTTGCCCTGGTGGAGGTACTCAACCAGTCCATCCAGTGGAACCCCGATCCGGGGCTCTGCGCCCTGGCGGAGGAATTGTACGAAAGCTACGGCGGCCTTTGGGCCGGTCCGGCGGTCTGCGCCGCCCTCCTCACCAAGGGGGCCGAGGAAGCGGCGGCGGTGGGCAAAAAGCTGCTGGCCCCAAGCCTCCTGGAGCGGCTCACCGGCAAGGAGGAAAAGCAGCTGCTGATGAACCTGGTCTTTGGGGAGCTGGCCGGGCCCGGAGGCGCCCTCCCCGATTTTATGCGCCAGGGGATGGATATTGTAAGGCCCGCCTACCGCCGGCTGAACAACGACCCCGCCGGGCTGGTGAAGGCCTTTTGGGTGGATCTCTACTACACCCCCATCGCCGCTCCCCTGGACGGCTGGTGGTATGACCTGATGATGCGGCACCGGATGGACCAGAAGCTGCAATATTTCATCGACAAGGAGGACCCGGCCCTCTGCCAGAAGATCGGGGAATATTTCTGCCGTCGTATCAAGATGGGTGTGTTGGATATGCCCCTTCAATATGCCTTCAGCGCCCTAACTGGCTGCGGCTGGACCCAGTGGAAGGGGCTGCTCCTCAGCTACATCCAGCACACCTCGCAATCGGTACACTACTGGGAGGTACGAAACATCCTGCAATATTTACCCATTTCCAGCAAGGAGAAGGGGGAGGAGCTGGCGGATATCTACGCCAAGGGAAGATTCAGCGGCTGGCCAGAAAAAACGGTGGAACGTCAAATACAGGATTGGCTTGCAGACTAGCGTCCGCACCGGCAAAAACGGTCTATTAGAAGGGAGATTCAAAACATGGCTGACAAAACCAACGTCCAGCGCCTCCCGGCGGAGGAGCTGTTCCGGGCGGAGATAGACGCCCTCATCGCCGCCGAAAAACACCCCGTCCCTGCCGGCTGGCGGATGTCCCCCCGGTCGGTGCTCACCTACATCTGCGGCGGGCAGGCGGGGGACACCCCCATCACCCCCAAGTACATCGGCCACCAGCGGCTGGTGGAAATTGCCATCGCCACCCTGGTCACCGACCGCGCCCTTCTTCTCATCGGGGAACCGGGCACCGCCAAAAGCTGGCTTTCCGAGCATTTAACCGCCGCCATCAACGGGGATTCCACCCGTGTTATCCAGGGGACGGCGGGCACCACCGAGGAGCAGATACGCTACTCCTGGAACTACGCCATGCTCATCGCCCAGGGGCCCTCCCCCGCCGCGATGCTGAAAAGCCCTGTCTACCGGGCTATGGAGGAGGGGGCCATCGCACGGGTGGAGGAGATCTCCCGCTGCGCCAGCGAGGTCCAGGACGCCCTCATCTCCATCCTGTCGGAAAAGCGCATCTCGGTGCCGGAGCTGGGCATCGAGGTACCGGCCCAGCGGGGCTTTTCCATCATCGCCACCGCCAATACCCGCGATAAGGGGGTCAACGAGATGTCCGCCGCCCTTAAGCGCCGCTTCAACATCGTGGTCCTCCCCTCCCCGGAAAGCCTGGAGGAGGAGATGGAGATTGTCCGCACCCGCGTGGAGCAGCTTTCCTCCGGCCTGGGGCTGGACCTTGCCGCCCAGCTCCCCGCCGGGGAGGTGGTGGAGAAGGTCTGCACCATCTTCCGGGAGCTGCGCAGCGGCCAGACCCTGGACGGGGCCCAGAAGCTGAAGGGCACCTCCGGCGTCCTTTCCACCGCCGAGGCCATCTCCCTGCTGGCAAACTCCATGGCCCTGGCCGGGAGCTTTGGCGGCGGGGCGATCACCGACCGGGATTTGGCGGCGGCCCTCCAGGGGGCGGTTATCAAGGACGAGGACAAGGATGGCGTGGCCTGGAAGGAGTACCTCCAGAACATTATGAAGAAGCGGGGCAGCCGCTGGCTGGGGCTGTACAAAGAATGCACCGAGCTGCTATAAGGGGGGTGTGACGCCATGGAACTGCCCATCCTTTTCGGCGTGCGCCACCTTTCCCCCGCCGGGGCTTGGCACCTTTTGCAGCTGCTGGAGGAAAAACGCCCCCGGCTGGTGCTCATCGAAGGTCCCAGCGACCTCACCCCCCTGCTGGCGGACCTGGTGCGGCCGGACACGGTGCCGCCGGTGGCGATGCTGGCCTACACCCAGGCGGCCCCGGTGCGCTCCATCCTCTACCCCCTGGCGGCCTACTCCCCGGAGTACCAGGCCATCCGGTGGGCGGCGGAAAACGGGGCGGCGTGCCGGTTTATGGACCTTCCCTCGGAGGTTTTTCTGGCCCTGGAGCGGCCGCAGGAGCCGGAGGGGGAGGAGCCCTTCGACCCCTACCGGGAGCTGGACCGGCTGGCCGGGGCTGACGGCCACGACATGTTCTGGGAGCGGACGCTGGAGCACACCGCCGCCCCTGGAGCCTACCGGGAGGGCGCTGCCGCCTTTGGGGAACGGCTGCGGGAGGCCACCGCCGGGCGGGAGGCCGACTGGCCGGAAAACCTGGTGCGGGAGGCCTACATGTGCCGGGTGATGGAGGACGCCATGGCCGAGGGGTACGCCCCCGGAGAGATTGTCGCCGTCACCGGGGCCTACCACCTGGAGGGCCTGAAAAGCGCCGTCCCCATGAGCGAGGGGGAAAAGAAAGCCCTTCCCCGCACCGCCGCCAGCTTCACCCTGATGCCCTATTCCTACTACCGCCTTTCCAGCCGCTCCGGGTACGGGGCGGGCAACAAGGCTCCCGCCTACTACGGCCTCATTTGGGAGGGCTTTCTGCGGGGGGAGTCGGACTACGCCCCCCGCAGCTACCTTGCCAGCATCGCCCGGTTTTTGCGGAAAGGGGGCAATCCTGCCTCCTCCGCCAGCGTCATCGAGGGGGTGCGCCTGGCCTGGGAGCTGGCCCGGCTGCGGGGCTCCTCCGTCCCGGTCCTGCGGGACCTGCGGGACGCCGCCCTCACCTGCCTGGGGGAGGGTTCCCTTTCCGCCATTAGCCAGGGGATAGCCGACGCCGAAATTGGCACCGCCATCGGCGCCCTGCCGGAAGGGGTGAGCCGCACCAGCATCCAGGACGATTTTTACCGGCAGCTAAAGCAGCTGAAGCTGG
>WSMP01000136.1 GCA_013316495.1 Angelakisella sp. | reverse complement strand
GTACTGCCAGGACCTGAGCACCGGGGAGGAATGGAGCGTCCGGGGGGAGGAGGCCTTTGAGGCCGCCAGCGTAATAAAGCTCCCCATCCTGGTGGAGCTGTTTCGCCAGCTGGCGGCCGGGGAAGCGCGGGAGGAGGAATCCTTCACCATCGGGGAGGCGGATAAGCTCCCCTCCTGCGGGGCCTTAAACTACCTCCACACCGGTCTTTCCGTCACCCTTATGGACCTGGCGGTGCTGATGATCATCGTCAGCGACAACACCGCCACCAACCTCCTCATCCGCCGCCTGGGGATGGAGGGCGTCAACGAGACCATCCAGGGGATGGGGATGAAGGCCACCCGCCTGCGCCGCCTGCTTTTTGACAGCCAGGCCGCCGCCCAGGGGATAAAGAACACCATCAGCCCTGGGGAGATGGGCCGCCTGCTGGCCGCCCTCTACCGGGGGGAGGTGGTCTCCCCCGCCGCCAGCGCCCGGATGCTGGGGATTCTGGGGGACCAGCGGCTGAACGGCAAGCTGCCCTTCTGGCTGAACGGCAAGGTGAAATGCGCCCACAAGACGGGGGAGGACACAAACATCACCCACGATGTGGGCATCCTTTACACCCCCCGGCCCTTGGTCCTTTGCATCTGCGGAGACCCGGTGCATCCCCCGGCCCTCAACGCCCTTATGGGTACTATCGCCCGCCAGCTGGCGGAAGAGCAGGGGGTAAAGCTGGAGGGATTCCCGGCATTTTGACAGTTTTTCCGGAAAAGTTGCATTTTTTATTAAGGCAAAGTGTAAAATCGTCCGGAAAATCCTTTACAATATACAGGGGAAAATGGTATAATAAAAAACATCATCCCGCCGGATTTGCAACAAGAGGCTGTTCGTCCTGCATTTCCGAGTCCAAGAAAAGGAGGTGCCGCCCCCTATGCGGATCACCGGCATCGCCACCGGGGAAATCCAAATCCCCCTGGCACGGCCCTTTAAAACCGCCCTGCGCACCGTGGAACGGGTGGAGGACATTGTGGTGCGCGTCACCGCCGAAAACGGCATGGTGGGCTACGGGGAGGCCCCGCCCACCGCGGTTATTACCGGGGACACCAAGGGCTCTGTCCTTGCCGCCATCCACCAGCACATCGCCCCCGCCATCACCGGCATGGATATCCTCTGCCTGGACGAGGTGATTGAACGGATGGCGGGCTCCATCAAGGGGAACACCTCCGCCAAGGCGGCGGTGGATATGGCCCTCTACGACCTGTGGGGCAAGGTGCTGGGCCAGCCCCTTTGGCGCCTCCTGGGGGGGTACCGCTCTTCCTTTGAAACGGATCTCACCATCAGCGTGGGGGCTATCCCCCAGATGGTGGCGGATTCCCTGGCCGCCGTAAAGGACGGCTACCGCATCCTAAAGGTGAAGGTGGGGAAGGAGGGCCTCTCCGACCTCCCCCGCATCGCCGCCATCCGGGAGGCGGTGGGTCCGGATATCGCCATCCGGGTGGACGCCAACCAGGGCTGGACGGTGAAGGACGCCATCCGGGTCATCACCGCCATGGAGGATAAGGGCCTGGGCATCCAGCTGGTGGAGCAGCCGGTCCCTGCCCACGACCTGGAGGGGATGGCGAAAATCACCCAAAAGGTGTACACCCCCATCCTGGCCGACGAATCGGTCTTCTCCCCCCTGGACGCTTTGGAGATTATCCGCCGGGGGGCCGCCGATCTCATCAACATCAAGCTGATGAAAACCGGGGGCATCCACGAGGCCCTGAAGATTTGCGCCGTCGCCTCCCTCTACGGGGTGGAGTGCATGATGGGGTGTATGCTGGAATCCAAGCTGGCGGTCTCCGCCGCCGCCCACCTTTGCGCCGCCAAGGGCATTGTCACGCGGGCGGACCTGGACGGCCCCTCCCTCTGCTCCATCGACCCCTACGAGGGCGGGCCGGAATACAGCGGAGCCCTCATCCAAATGAACGAGCTGCCGGGCATTGGCATCACCGGCGTGCCCTGCAATTTTTCCTAAAAGCCCAAAGAGGCTCTGAAAACGCCCTTTCTGCCGGGCTTTTGCCCGACTTTTGGGATATCGAAAAAAGCCCGAAACCATGTAAAGGAGGAAACCCCTATGAAACGATTCCTTTCCTTGCTGCTCTGCCTGGCCATGCTGCTAAGCGTGGCGGCCTGCGGCAACAACAACGGAGACAACGGCAGCAGCGCCCCTGGAACCAGCCAGGATCCTGGCACCCAGCCCGGCAGCGCCGCCAACATCTACCGCAAGCTCTATTCCTCGGAGGTGACCACCCTCAACTACCTGTCCACCGGCACCACCCTGGAGTTCGAGCCCGCCGCCAACGTCATTGACACCCTGGTGGAGTATGACAAGTTCGGCACCGTCCAGCCCGCCCTGGCCACCAGCTGGGAGACCTCGGAGGACGGCCTTACCTGGACCTTCCACCTGCGCAATGACGCCAAGTGGGTGAAGAGCGACGGCTCCGAGTACGGCCCTGTTACCGCCCACGACTTTGTCACCGGCCTCCAGTGGGTGGTGAACCCCGCCAACGAGTCCAAGACCTCCGACGTGGTGTGCAGCGTTATCGCAAACGCCGACGAGCTTTACACCAAGAAGCTCACCGATTTTAACGAGCTGGGCGTCAAGGCCACTGACGATTACACCCTGGTGTACACCCTCAAGGCCCCCACCCCCTACTTCCTCTCCATGCTCACCTATGTCTGCTTTATGCCCGCCAAGGCGGAGTTCATCGCCGAGAAGGGGGATAAGTTCGGCGCCGCCGACAGCGCCGATAACCTCCTGTACTGCGGCGCTTTCCGCATCGCGGACTTTCAGCCCCAGGTCTCCCACACCTTTGTGAAAAACGACGCCTACTGGGATAAGGACAACGTCTTTATTGACGAGATTCAGGAGACCTTCAATAAGGAGGCCGTCACCCTGGCTCCCGCCATGTACCAGCGGGACGAGGTGGACTACGCCGTCATCTCCGCCGATATCCTCCCCACCTGGATGAACGACGCCAAGCTGAAGGATGTGGTGGCCCCCCAGCGCAACAGCTACTACAGCTACTTCTTCTGCTTTAACTTCGACCCCAAGTTTGACGCCGCCTATCAGCCGGATAACTGGCTCCTGGCTGTCAACAACGAGAACTTCCGCAAGTCCCTCTACTACGCCCTGGACCGGGTGAAGGCCAAGACCGTTGAGGAGCCCTACAGCCCCGAAAGCCAGCTTATCGGCACCATTACCCCCAAGAACTTCGTCACCGTGGACGGGGTGGATTACACCGACCTGGCCCCCCTGAAGGCCTACACCGACGACCCCACCCACGGCTTTGATACCGCCAAGGCCCTGGACTACAAGAAAAAGGCCATGGAGGAGCTCACCGCCGCCGGGGCCACTTTCCCGGTAAAGGTCCTCATGAGCTACAACCCCTCCACCGCCAACTGGGATAAACAGTGCCAGATTATTGAGCAGCAGATGGAGGAGGCCCTGGGCGCCGATTATATCGACATCGTCCTGGAGGCCGGCCCCTCCACCAACTTCCTCTCCGAGGTGAGAAAGGCCGGTAAGTACGCCCTGATGCTCTGCAACTGGGGCCCCGACTACGCCGACCCGGAGACCTACACCGACCCCTGGAGCCTGGGCTTCACCTACAGCTGGCCGGAGCTCTGCACCGACCCCGCCTACGAGAGCGGTGAGACCTACACCGCCGAGGACTCCGCCGCCCTGGGCCTGGACGATAAGTTCATCGGCGCCAAGGTGAAGACCTATAACAAGATGGTGGACGCCGCCAAGGCGGAAAAGCTGGATATCTCAGCCCGGTACAATAAGTTTGCCGAGGCGGAGGCCTACTTCATCGACCACGCCTTTATCATCCC
>WSMP01000135.1 GCA_013316495.1 Angelakisella sp. | reverse complement strand
CCCCCGGTCTCTCCGTGGGCGTATTTCAGCTTGGTCGCCTGGCCGCCCCGGATATGCCGCTCCTGCTTGTTTTTTTCCAGCACCGCTTTTACCTGGCGGTACAGCTTGTTGTTGATGGCTGGCAGGCGCTCGGTTACGTCTTTATGTACGGTGCTTTTGCTAATTCCAAACTCCCTTGCGGCGTCCCGCACTGTGGCGCCATTTTCAATGATATACAAGGCGAAGCGAACCGCCCTGTCCTCCGGCAAACCCTTCACTCTGGTCCCTCCCCACTGGCTGACTTCTTGGTATCATCCTATGCGCCAGCGCCGGGGAAAATGACGGGAGAAGGGGAAATCTGTGTTGTTTGCCCCTCTTTGCTCCGCAGCTTTCTTGTCCGGAGGAACTTTCTTGACGCCACCGCCTGTAAAAGAGGGGCGGGAAAAGAGGCTGCTTCTTCTCGCCAAAAGGGGAGGCGCCGGCACCGGCAAATCCGGTACTGGCGCCTTTTAATTTACTCTCAATTAGGCTTTTTTAGACCCCTATGATTTTCACCGCGCCCTCTTTGGCGTCCAGATAGACACGGCAGGGAGCGTAGTAGTCGGTGATGTTGCGCTGCACGCCGCCTATCGAGACCTGGGCCATGGGGTAGAGCTTTTCCGCCACAATCTGCTTTTGGGCGGCAACGGCCACCCGAAGCTCCATCTCCTCCATCGTCTTCTTCAGGGGCTTTTCCTTCATCTGGTACAGGGCGGCCGCGTTGGTCCCCTGATTCAGGTAGATTTCCTGCTGAATCTTCTCCAGCTCCTCCTCTATCTTTGCTTTCTCCCGGAGGAACCAGGGGGTAGGCCCGATGGAAAGGATGGTGAGTCTCCCGGCGCGGTTGCCGATGACCTTGGCTTCAATTCCCCCCATGGCTCGGACTGTACCGCCGACGATGATGCCCCGACCGCTCTTCACCACCACCTTGCCTCTGGCGGAAATATCGCAGTTGACGATGCTGTCCATACGGACATCGCCCCAGACGTGGACGGTGGCGTTTTCCATATACTTGCAGACCACATCCTGCCCGGCGGTAATGCTGCCGGTGACGTTGCCGTTCATCCCGCGGCCCACCATAACCGAACCCCCGGCCGTGATTTGGCTGCCCTCAACAAGACCGCCGATGGTGACGTTGCCGCTGGCGTTCACCGTAAAGCCCGCCCGGACTGTACCGTGAATCACCACATCCCCCTGGACGTCAATGCTGCCGGTGGAAAGGTCCACATCTCCTTTGATGACAATGACATTGTTCACATGGAACTTGCCGTCCCGGAAGGAGATCTGTCCGTCCACCTTGGCGACCAGGGAGGTGCCCTCCTCGTTTAGGATTACATTATCCCCTTTGGGAAGGGCTGCCCTTTTACCATTATAGGGGCGGATGGGATTGCCCTGGATGTTTGTGCCGGGCTTGCCCTGGGTGGGCTGCACAATGTCGCAAATTACCGTTCCCGCGTCGATATGGGTCAGCCAGTTAAGGTTATCAAAATCCACGATTCCCTGGTCGTTTTCCACCAGCTGGGGGGTGCCCACGGTGCGGGGGAAGTGCTCCTCGGTTCTGCCATCCTCCCCAGGGACCGGCGGAACACAGGAGGCCAGCTTTTGGAGGGTCAGGATATTTTCCGGGGCGCTCAGGCGGTTCACCGCCTCCTGGTCAATGCCAAAGGTGACCTTCTTATTATCCAGGGCGGAAAGGGTTGTTTCCCAGGTCACCGGCGCGCCCTCCCCAAGGGCAGGCAGCGCGATGCCCCAGGCGGCGCTCCAGTTGGGGGTGCAGAACACCAGCACCTGGCCGTCCACCGGCGGGATGGGGACATCCTCTTCGGGTACCTCCGGCGGCTCCTTGGTCCCCTCTTTCTTTTGCAGCTGCTTTTCTGCCTTCATCACCGCCAGCCTTATCTGCTTGCGGTGCGCCTTCATCACTGCCCCCACCTTTGTTTCCAGCTGGGAGAACACCTGCTTCAGGAAGGTGGCTTCCGGAGGCTCCTCCCCGCAAAAGTCCTCAATAACGGAGCGGGTCCCCTCCCTTCCCTGGCCCTGGCAGTAATGAAGATAGTACTCCATCAGCTCCTCCGGGGCGGGGAATTTCTCAAATGGCAGTTCCTCCACCTGCGCCGTCTCCTCCTCGGAGCCCTCCGGTGCTGGCGCCGCGGTCTCTTCCTCTTTTTTCGGCACCTGGCGCTTTTTTCCACCTTTTCCACCGCTGGATACCTTCTTCCAGAGGGAGAGAAGCAGGGACTTGTGGCCGGTATCCTTGGTAGCTTCGCTGTTTTTTTCCTCCCGTTGGCTCATAAACGTACCTCCTGGTCCTCTTCCCGCAGCCTGCGGGGGAACATACAGCGTCAAGGCTGGATAATGAATATGATATTATTTTACTCTATCCTGTCTGTCCCTGTCAAGCAAAAAGGCCCCTGCTCCAGACAGATTACACAGCTTTGGCCGCAAAACATTTTACTACAGACAAAAGCGAGCGGCAGGGAAATTTTTCCCCACCGCCCGCACATCATACCGGCGGAGCTTTTCTCCATTCCTTTTAGACACGCCAGCCCCCCCTTAGAGCCTATTCAAGATCTCCTGGCGCACCGTCTAAACGGGCCTTTTTCCGCCCATCCGGCACATCCGGAGATTCTGAATAGGCTCTAAGAACCACCCCGGAGGAAGAAGGCGTTTTGCCCTCCCCTCCGGGGTGGTTTTTATAGGTAGGCTTCCTCCCTCAGCAGGCGGAGGGCCTCCTGATAGCGTCCCTGGAGCTCCAGCTGGAAGGGGACGGTGTTCAGGAGGGAGGCGGGGTCCGCCAGCAGCCGCTGGTAGGTCCGGCGGCGGAGCTTTTGGGAGCTGGAATGGCCAGCCCAGCGGCTGAAGGAGGCCATGTAGCTGTCCATCAGCTCCCGCCAGCCGGAGAAGGTCTCCTGGATGGCCTTGGCCACCGGGAGGGAGTGCTCCAGCAGCTCCCTCCGGGTGATGTATCCGGCGGCGTAGCCGTACCCCAGCACCATGGGGGCCCGCCCCAGCTGCCAGCCGTCGTGGTCCACGCGGCCGGTGCGGACCAGGTGCTCCACGGTGGAAAGAAGCGCTTCCCGGTTTTTTACCTCCCAGCGGGCCTCCAGCACCCACAGGGCCTGCTCCCGCTGGTACTGGGTGCGCTCAAAGCCCCCGGCAAAGGCGGTGTCCCCGTCGTGGTAATCCTGTCCCTCCAGGTAGACGCAGTAGGAGGTGACAAGCCATTCTTCGTACCGGCTGCGGATCCGGTTTTCCTCCAGGATGGGGCTGCGGTCCCACCGGGAAAGACCCAAGGGGGCCGGAGGGGGCGGGGATTTCAGCCTGCGGCAATCCGCCTGCCGCCCCTGATTCTGGGCCTCGATGTAAAAGGCGGTGAGCCTGCGCCGGTCCCCCCGGTCCGCTTGGGGGTGCATCTGGACCAGGTACTGGTAAATATCAGGGTGCTGCTTCGGGGGCAGGTCCACCTGCATCTCCTTCCCCCGGATGTCCACCAGGGTGATGCGGACCTTCTTGGAGAGATACCGCCGGGAAAAATCCTCGAAATAGACCCCGGCTACCTCGTCCCGCTTCATGGCCCGGCCGGGGAAGACGATCCAGTCGTACCCCAGGCAGATGTCGGCGCTGCCCAGCACCGGACAGCGCAGGTCCTCCGCCAGCAGGGGGAGGGGGTCGCCGGAGTCCGGCGGCAGATAGGGGCTGGCGGTTTTTTTCAGCCGCCCCTTGTACCCCAAAAGGGCAAGGAGCCGGACGAGGAAATAGACCACCGCGACGCCGCTCCCAACAAGACCGGCGAAGGCAAGGCTCCCCATGAGGAAGGGATGGGCCTTGGAGAAGACCTCCCC
>WSMP01000134.1 GCA_013316495.1 Angelakisella sp. | reverse complement strand
ATCGCTATTGTTGGTAACGGCCATTTGGCAAAGCAGTATTTGGAAAGTATCCAGGAAAATCCCCAGCTTGGTATTAAGGTTATGGGTTATATCAGCAAAGCTCAGCGCCCGGAGCTGGGGGTTTGCCTGGGCAGCTATGAGGAACTGGAGAAGATACTTGTCCAGCATAAGCCAGATGAACTTATTGTTGCCTTGGAGCCCCACGAGACCCGGTTTATGGAGCCGGTCTTGGCTGCTGCCGATAAGGAAGGCATCCGCCTAAGCCTTATCCCTTTCTATAACGATTATATTCCATCCCACCCAACCATTGAGGTGATTGGTCAGACCCGTCTCATTGATATGCGGGCCACCCCTTTGGATAATCTGGGCTGGGCCAGCCTCAAAAGAGCAATGGATATTGCCGGTTCTCTAGTGCTGATTCTCTTTACCAGCCCCATTATGCTTGCCGCCGCAATCGGTGTAAAGCTCAGCAGTCCCGGCCCCATTTTGTTTTGCCAAGAGCGAGTGGGCAAGAACAAAAAGCCCTTCACCATGCTGAAGTTTCGCAGCATGAGGCAGAACGCAAAGGAAACCACTGCCTGGAGCACCAACAGCGACCCAAGAAAAACCAGGTTCGGCAGCTTTATTCGGAAGTTCAGCATTGATGAGCTGCCCCAGCTGTTCAACGTCCTGGCCGGAGATATGAGCCTAGTGGGTCCCCGCCCGGAACTCCCGTTTCATGTGCGCCACTTTAAGGAGGAGGTGCCTCTCTACCTGGTCCGCCAGCAGGTGAAGCCGGGTATGACTGGCTGGGCCCAGGTAAACGGCCTACGGGGAGACACCAGTATTGAAGCACGGGTGAAATACGATATCTGGTACATCGAAAACTGGAGTTTGGAGCTGGATATCCGAATCCTCCTGAAAACCGCCTTTGGGGGGATGATAAACAACGAAAAACTGCCGGAGAAAAGGGAAGAAGAAAATGCGTGAGCCCATCCGAGTTGCCCAGGTTCTGAACCGCATGGACAGCGGGGGGATTGAATCGGTGGTGATGAATTACTACCGCCATATAGACCGGGAAAAGGTGCAGTTTGATTTCTATTTTTCCCAGGATAGCGTCTTTCCCCAGAAGAGGGAGCTGGAGCGGCTGGGGGCGGGGATTTATCCCATGCCATCTTACAGCAGGCCGCTGGCCTATCACAAGGCCCTCTGCAAGGCCTTCCGGGAAAAGCGGTACCGAATAGTCCACGCCCACCTTAGCACAATGTCGGTATTTGCCCTTTTTGCCGCGTGGCAAGCAGGGGTGCCTGTGCGGATTTGCCACAATCACACAACAGCGTATAAGGGGGAGGGGGCAAAAACCCTCCTGAAATACATACTACGTCCGTGGAACAAGCTGTTCGCCACGGACTATTTTGCCTGTGGAGAAGCGGCCGGGCGTTGGATGTATGGGGAGCCCCTTTTGAATTCCGGCAAGGTTGTCATTATGCCCAACGCTATTGATACCGGCAAGTTTACCTTTGACCCCGAAGCCAGAAAACAGCTGAGGGACGAGCTGAAAATCCCCCAAGATAACTTTGTTATCGGCCATGTGGGGAGATTTATGTATCAGAAGAATCACGGTTTTCTCCTTGATGTCTTTGCCGAAGCGCTAAAGAGAGAGCCAGAAGCCAGACTTCTTCTGATAGGGGAGGGGGAGCTGCTGAAAAGCACCCAAGAGAAAGGCAGAGCCTTGAAAATATGGGACAGGGTGATTTTTACCGGGGCCCGCACGGATGTCAACAAGCTCTACAGCGTGATGGATGTTTTCTGTCTCCCCAGCTTCTATGAGGGGATGCCTGTGGTTGCATGGGAAGCCCAGGCCAACGGCCTTCTCTGTGTTTTTTCGGACAGAATCACAAAGGAGGCGGAAAACAGCCCTCGCTGCCAATTCCTAAAGCTGAACCAAGATACAGAAGCATGGGCGGAAGCGCTGTTGAAGGGAAGGGGTAGGGAACTCTGCATAGTCCCAGATATTCGGGGAGCAGCAATGGAGCTGATGGACTTTTACAGTAGAAAGGAGTGCCTCCGGTAATAGAACTTTCCCTCCTTGAAAAAGTCTGTCTTTTCTGTTTCAACCCCAATCTTCTCCCAATTTACGGTTTTGCACCCGTCCCCCTTCGGCAAAGTTTTTTCTCATTCACTGCTCTTATATATCCTTTTGCTATAAAACACCTCCTGCTGTAGTTCCGTACTACAACAGGAGGTGTTTTTCAGTCAGGTCTCTCCGGAACCGGGGAGCTCGCTGCGAAACTGCGAGGGGGTCTTGCCAGTGTATTTTTTGAAGAGAACAAAAAAATACTTGATGTTCCGGTGGCCCACCTCTTTGGCGATTTGTTCCACGGTTTGGTCGGTATCCCGCAGGAGCTTACAGGCCTTGTCGATGCGGACGTGCTGGACGGCGTCGTTGATGGACATGCCGGTGGCGGTGCGGAACTGGCGGTTTAGGTAGCTTTGGCTCATCTCCAGCTGCTCTGCAATCATCTGGCTGCAACAGTCGGCGTCGCGGTACAGCTGATAGATTTTCTCCCACACGGCGGAGCAAAGGGAGTCCGCCTGGCGCTGCTGGGAGGCCGCCACCGCCTCGGTGATGGCGGTGAGGCGGGAATCAATGGCCTCCTGGAGGGCATCCAGACTGGTGAGGCTGTCGTCAACAGGGGGAGCCGCTGGCAGCTCGTACTTGAGATAGAGGCGGGTGAGCATTTTGTCCACGTAGTGGATGGCGAAGGAGAAATCCTTGTAGCGGTCCTGGGAGATGCTGCTAAGAAGAAGGAGCCACTGGGCGCGGGCCGCCTGAAGCTGTCCCTTTTTGAGGGCGGCCTCCAGGGCGGATACTACCTCCGGCTGGAATCCGCTGGGCTGGGTGCAATCCGCCAACATCTCCTGGCAGAAGACCCACTGGGTGGGATAGACAAAGGCCAGCTGCGCCAGCTCCTCCAGGGCGGAGAAGGCCTCCAAAAGCTGTTGGCCGGAGTAGCAGGGGAGGCTGACATACACCGGCCCGCCTCCGGCGGAACCCCGGATGGCGGGAAGAAGGTTGTTGCGCCCCTTGTTGGTGCAGGCGGGCAACACAAAGGTGAGTCCCAGCTCGGAATGGGCCACAATGGCGCCGGGGTGAGCCAGCAGCAGGTCGGAAAGCTTTTTGGGGGCATCCGGGGCACAGACCACCATTACAATAGGGGGCTGAAGGCCCTCCGGAAAGATTCCGGCCTGGAGCTCCTGAAGGCGGCGGCTGGTTTCCAGGGCCTTGTGGCTGGAAAGAAGCTCGTCAAACTTCTCGGTGGAATCCCGGCCATCCAGCGCCACTGTAGTAAGGGCCTGGGAGATGTGGAAGAAGGTGGGGAGGATATAGACAAAGAGGTAGGCGAAAAGAACCAAAAGCACCACGCTGAGAAGGGCAAAGAGGATAAAGACCACCGTCTGGACATGGACCAGGCCAGGGGCGGTGACCTCCAGCTGGAAGGCCTCCAGGTAGTACCAGCCGGTATGCTCCAGCTGGTGGTACACCCAGCAGGAGGTGAGAAAAGGGGAGCGGTCCGGCAGGACGTAGCCGCTTTTGGGATCCTCTAGAAAAGCGGACTGGAAATATTTCCAGTCTGGAAGGGGCAGAGAATCTGCCCCTTCAGCGGGGATAATCGCCTGGCCGTTTGCATCCACAATAAGGTGCCGGTCCTGGGAAAGGGTGCCCAGAAGCTGGCTTTCGTACCAATCGCCGTTAATGTCCAGCAGCATGGCGCTGCGGCCCCGGCTCCCCTGCTCCGAAAAGACGAAGGAATACCAGGTCTTGGAGCCGGAGACACGCTTAAAAGGGGTGAGATAGGGATGATGTTCCGGATGGAGGAGAATCTCCACCGCCTCCTGGTCGTGAAATTGGGCGGCGGGGGCGGAGCCGTAGCTGCTCTCCGAGGTGAAG
>WSMP01000133.1 GCA_013316495.1 Angelakisella sp. | reverse complement strand
AACCGAAAGTCCGTCCACCTCGGTGGTCACCGGGCGGAATTCCGGCAGCAGGGTATAGATATCTTTGCCGTTTACCAGCTCCAGCTGGGCCAGCTGCCGGTAGGTGAGCTGGGTGACGTTGGGGTTGCGGGCATCGTTGTTTTGGGCGGTGTTGCTGTAGTTGATGCCGTTGGTGTCAAAAACATCGGTTTTAAAGGAAAGGGGATCGTTGGCGGGGCGGTTTTTGCGGATGTTCTGGATATCCCTGCCGTTGTTCTTCAGGGTGCTGCTCCCCAGGTAATAGCAGTTTTGGATGGTACAGGTGCCGCGGTTGGCGGCGCTGTGGTTTCGGTCCAGCTCGTTATTTTCCCGCACGGTGTAAACGTCCCCGGTGCCGCCGATGGCGTAAAGGGCGCGGATATAGGGGTTGGCCTTCTGGCCGTTGCGGTCGGTGAGGCTGGGCAGCTCCACAAAGCTGTAGCAGTTGGTGAGGGCGTTATTGGTGTTGTCTCCCCCTGTAATGCCAATTACCTCCGCGCTGTCCCCCACCTTCAGGGGCTTCATGTAGCTGCCCCCCACGATGCCACCGATGTAGGCCCCCTTGGGGAAGCTGCTGCCGGTATTCTGATTAAAGGGGATGGAGCCGTCGAAGTCGATGCTTCCCCCGGTGTAGCAGCTTGTGATGCTCTTTTGGCAGATGCCCGCCAGGCCCCCCACCCGCATGTTGTCGTTATCCTGGGTGCCCTTGGGGACCTGGATGTTCGTTATGGCGGAGCAGTTCTTTAAATCCATCCGGGAGATGCCCAAAAGCCCCCCGATGCCGCTGCCTCCCCAGCTGCCGGCGGTGTACACCTTTGCGTTGATGGTGTAGCCGGAGACGGCGCAGTTTTCCACCTTGCCCTCCCCCTTGGGGTCCTCCGCCGCCAGCCCCGCCAGGGCGCCGATGGCGTACCATTTGGAGCTGCTGGTGATGCCCTTATAGTAGCCGCTGTTAATAACCCCGGCGCCGTTGGAATCGTGGAGAATCATGTTCTTCAGGGTGCCTCCGTAGACGATGCCAAACAGCCCGGCGCAGGAGGACTGCTGGCCCTGGATGCTGACATTTTTGATGATATAATCCGCCCCGTCGTAGCTGCCGCCAAACCAGCCGTAAAGGTTGCCTGTATTGCCGCCGGTGTGGTCGTAGTATTCCGCAATGGGGGTGTATTCCCGGCTCTTGCCGTCCAGGTCGTGGCTTTGGAGCCAGTAGTGCTTGCCGGCGTCACGGGCCAGGGAGGAGGTGAGGTAGGGGAAGTTTACCATGTCCTTTCCCGCCTGGGCGGCCTGTATCACCGTCCGGGTGTTCTGGGCCTGGCTGTTCCAGTTGATGAACTCCAGCTGCTCCACCGAGCGCACCTGGTAGGGGTTTGCGGCGCTGCCAGGAACCTCCCGAAGCGCCGGGGCCACGCTCCAGTAGCCAGGGGCCTTTTCCACCGCCAGCGCCCCCCCGAAGTGTGGGTTCAAGGCAAAGGTGACGCTGACGCCGTTCCCCTGGGAGAGGGTCAGCCGGACGTTGGGGCTGCCGGGCTTGTTATTTGGGTAAAGGCCAGCCTTGCCGCTGTCCGGGATGTAGGTGTGGTAGGAGTGGAAGGTGTAGCCGGGCATCAGCACCGCCAGCGCCTGGTCCACCTCCCCCTGGGAGGGGGTGCTTTGGCTGAGAAGGGCCGAGGTTCTGCCATCGGTATAATAGAGGCCCTCCGCGGCGAGAGTTTCCTTTGTGCCCTGCTTTTCGTAGTAGCCATAGCCGTAGCCGGTTACAACGCCGCCGTCGTCGTGGGCGGTGGAAAGGGTGGTCAGGCGGCTGACCCGGTTGCCGTAGGACTTTTGGGGATCCACCGACAGCAGCTCCACATAGTAGGTCTCTGTTTTGTTCAGCTCCAGCTTTTCCCAATAGTAGGCGCCCATCTCCCCCAGCTCCATGAGGCCGGGCCACTGTCCGTAGTGGACCGGCGCTCCCCCGGCGTCCTTCACGGCGGTGGGATAGGGGAAGGCCCCGTTTCCATCCACCTTGGACATCCCCGCCACGGCGGAGGTGCTTCCCGCCAGGGTCTCGTATTCCACCGGGGAGGCCTTGTAGCGGGTGTAATTGGCGTTGTAGGAGATGCCCCGGTAGGTAAAGTTCCCCTGGTTGAGGTAAAGGGTGCCGCTTTGGGAGCCCTCCCGCACGCCGCAGAAGCCGTAGATCTCCACCCCCTGGCCGCTGGAGCGGAGGTCCGCGGCGGCGTAGGAGCCGCTGATGACGCCGGAATTATACCCTGCAAAGCCGCAGACGCGGGCCTGGGAGGTGCCGTCCACCTCTGCCGTCAGGCGGCCCACCCCGTAGGTGGCGCTGATCCGGCCGGAGGAGGTGTTCTCCCCCACCACGCCCCCCACGTAGCTCTTGGCGTAGGTGGCGTTATCGGCGGAAAGGGCGGCGGCCTCCGCCCCGCACTCCCGGATGATGCCCCGGTTGCGCCCCGCCAGCCCCCCGATATACAGGGTGGAGCCGGTGTTGCGCCCAATGAGGCTGGCCCCGGACACGGCGCAGTTTTGCACCGTGCCGGTGTTGCCCCCCAGCAGCCCCCCGATGTACAGGCTTTGGGAGCCGTTATCCATCTTCACATCCACCTGGAGGTTGGGGTCCAGCTGGTAAACGATGTTGCGCAGAACCCCCTCCGAAAAGCCAAACAGCCCTGCGTAGGAGCGGTCGCTTCCCTCCGGAACGGTGAAAACCAGGCGGGAGATGGTGTTGCAGCCGCCGTTGTAGCTTCCCTTAAAGGGCTCGCTCTCCCGCCCGATGGGCTGCTGCCGGAAGACGCCGCCGGCCGCCCCGAAGAGGCTGTAGCCGGTGTAGGTGCCGTAGTCCAGGTCCAGCTCCTGGCGGAAGGTCAGGTTGTGGGCCTGGCTGTGGTAATATTCCGGGAACTGGCTGAGGCTGTAAAGATGGCGGGGGGTGCGCACGCTGACGGTGCCGCGGTTTTTCACCAGCTCCCCGGCGTAATCCTTGGCCTCCCCGGCCTCCCAGTCGTGGGGCTGCCCGTCCTCCGGCTGGTAGGGGATCACCGTCTCCGCAAAGTGGGGGTTGTAGAAGTATTCCCCCGCCGCCTCTTCCTCCCCCGGTCCGGGCATAAAGGAGAAGCTCAGGTACCGGTACAGGTTTTCCTCCGCCGTCCTGCTGTTCACCAGCTCCTCCGGCAGGGGAGCCAGGTAATACCGGCCCTCGTTCCCCTCGCTGTTTTTCCAGGTGGTGGAAACCAGCTCCGGGGGCTGGTCATCCCCCTTGCCGGGCCTTGCGTAGCGGACCTTTTTGCGCACCTCGGTGCCGTCGGCGGGGTCGAAGTAGCGGTAGGTCACTTCCATCTCGTCGTCCTTCAGGTCGTCCTGCAAAAGGGCCACGGCGTAGCCGTCCAGGAGGATGGTTTCCTTATCGGAAAGCTCCCCGATGAGATACCGGGCGTTGCCGCCGGAAAAGCCGTAGCTGCTCTTCCCGTCGGCGCCGGCGTATTCCTCGTAGTAAACCAGGCTGGGCTTTTTAAATTCCGCGTTCCAATCCCCGTAGTGGGGCAGGCTTGCAAGGCCGGGGAAGCTGTAAACCACCAGGTTCAGCCGCTCCCGCAGGTTGTAGGGACTGTTGCTGCCGGCCTCCGTCTTCCAGGCAAACGCGCCCCCCTCCGAGGGTTCCCCCAGCTTCCTGCTGAAGCTCTGGGCGGTCATATCCTCGTAGGTCATGTTTTTCTCGTCCGCCTTGGGGTCCCCGCCCCGGCGGTATGTATTCTGGAGGCTGTCCCCCAGGCCGCCGGTGAGGGGCGGGTAGGTGACGCTGCCATTCTCTCCGGCGACGCAAAGGGCGGAGTAGACGTTTTGGGCGGTGGTTTTTCCGCTGCCCAGGCAGAGCCCGGCCGCTTTGGAGCCGTTGCCCGCCCCGATAAACCCGGCGGCGTAGCAGTCCTCCAGCTGGACCGCTCCCCCCAAATCTCCTATCAGCCCGGCGGCGCTGTTCCCCGCCAGGTAGCAGTCGGCGTAGGAATTTTCAATGCGCACCAGCTCCCCGGCGTAATCCTTGGCCTCCCCGGCCTCCCAGTCGTGGGGCTGC
>WSMP01000132.1 GCA_013316495.1 Angelakisella sp. | reverse complement strand
TTCCAGCTCCGGGGAATACCCCTCCTCCGGGGTCATCTTCTCCTGGAGGGACCAGACCCGGTCCAAAAAGCGCTTGCAGCCCTTGATGGACTTGGGGCTCCAGGGGGCGGTCTTTTCAAAATCCCCAATGAACATTTCGTAAAGACGCATGGTGTCCGCCCCGTAGTCCCGGATGATGTCGTCGGGATTTACCACGTTGCCGCGGGATTTGCTCATCTTCTCCCCGTTTTCCCCCAAAATCATGCCGTGGCTGGTGCGCTTGGCGTAGGGCTCCGGGGTGCTGACAACGCCGATGTCGTACAGGAACTTGTGCCAAAAGCGGCTGTACAGCAGGTGCAGGGTGGTGTGCTCCATACCGCCGTTGTACCAGTCCACCGGGCCCCAGTATTCCAGGGCCTCCTTGCTGGCCAGGGCCTTGTCGTTGCGGGGGTCGCAGTACCGCAGGAAGTACCAGGAGGAACCGGCCCACTGGGGCATGGTGTCGGTCTCCCGCTTGGCGGGGCCGCCGCAGCAGGGGCAGGTGGTGTTCACCCAATCGGTGATTTTGCTCAGGGGGCTTTCCCCGTCGTCGGTGGGCTCGTAGCTTTCCACGTCCGGGAGCAGCAGGGGCAGCTCCGTTTCCGGCAGGGGCTGCCAGCCGCATTTATCGCACCACACCATGGGGATAGGCTCCCCCCAGTACCGCTGGCGGGAAAAGACCCAGTCCCGGAGCTTGTAGTTCACCTTGGGCTGGCCCTTGCCGTTTTCCGAAAGCCAGGCGATGATTTTCTCCTTGGCCGCCTCCACAGTGAGGCCGTCCAGCAGCCCGGAATTCACCATCACGCCGGTGGCGCAGTCTGTAAAGGCCTCCTCCTGCACATTGCCCCCCTGCACCACCTCGATGATGGGCAGGGCGAACTTTTTGGCGAACTCCCAGTCCCGCTCGTCGTGGGCGGGCACCGCCATAATGGCCCCGGTGCCGTAGGTGGCAAGGACATAGTCGGAGATGAAGATGGGGATTTCCGCCCCGTTTACCGGGTTTATCCCCCGCACCCCGTCCAGCCGGACGCCGGTCTTGTCCTTATTGAGCTCGGTGCGCTCCAAATCGCTCTTGGCGGCGGCGGCCTGCTGGTAGGCCCTTACCTCCTCCTGGTTCCGGAGAAGGGGCAGCCACTTCTTCACCAGCTCGTGCTCCGGGGAAAGGACCATGTAGGTGGCTCCGAAGAGGGTATCCGGCCGGGTGGTGAAGACCACAATGTCGTCCCCGGCGGTGGAGCCGAAGGTGACCTCCGCCCCGGTGGAGCGGCCGATCCAGTTCTTCTGCTGAATCTTCACCCGCTCGATGAAGTCCAGCCCCTCCAAATCGTCAATGAGCCGCTGGGCGTACTGGGTGATTTTCAGCATCCACTGGCTCTTATCCCGGCGGACCACGGCGCTGTGGCACCGCTCGCAGACCCCGTCCACCACCTCTTCGTTGGCCAGGACGCACTTGCAGGAGGTGCACCAGTTGACGGACATCTCCTTTTTGTAGGCAAGGCCCTTTTTGAAGAGCTGGAGGAAAATCCACTGGGTCCATTTGTAGTAGGCCGGGTCGGTGGTGTCAATCTCCCGATCCCAGTCGAAGGAAAGCCCCAGGGAGCGCAGCTGGGCCTTGAAGTGGGCGATGTTCTTCTGGGTAAATTCGGCGGGATGGACGTGGTTTTTGATGGCGTAGTTTTCGGCGGGCAGGCCGAAGGCGTCCCACCCCATGGGGTAGAGGACGTTGTAGCCCTGCATCCGGCGCTTGCGGGCCACGATATCCAGGGCGGTGTAGGACCGGGGATGGCCCACATGGAGCCCCTGGCCGGAGGGGTAGGGGAACTCCACCAAGGCGTAGTATTTGGGCTTTGTGTAGTCGTCGGTGGCGGCAAAGCTCCTGTCCTCGTCCCACCGCTGCTGCCATTTTCTTTCGATGGCCGAAAAATCGTACTTCAAAAGTCACACCCTCTTATATAGTTTGGTTTTTAGCTTTCGGTAACAAGCTCTGTCAGGTCCATCCGGGGGGCATCGGACCAAAGGCGCTCCATGTCGTAAAAGTCCCTGGTTTCCTTGGTAAAGATGTGCAGAATCACATCCTGGTAGTCGATGAGAATCCAGGCGGCGGACTGGGCCCCCTCGATGCGCCGGGGCTCCAGCCCCTCCCTGGCCAGGGTGTCCTCCACCTCCTCCGCCAGCGCCTTTACATGGGGGCTGCTGGTGCCGGTGACCAGGATAAAATAATCCCCGATGGTGGTAAGGTCGTGGATATCAATGCCTGTGATGTCCATCCCCTTTTTGCTGTCCAGGATTTTAACGATTTTCTTTGCCAGCTCCTGGGAATTCATATGCTCCCTCCGTTCGTAGTGGGTATTTTTACCGAATATTCCCTACAGGCCTCCTTGGTATCGGGGCAGATAAGCCGCCCCTTCCGGGCCAGCTCCCCCACCGTGTGGGTGAGGGCGCGGACCATGGCACCCCGCAAATCCACCTCGCAGAGCCTGCGCATCTCCTCCACGTCCCCGTACTCCCGGTCCTCCGAGGTGAGGTCCGCCAGGTAGACGATGGTCTCCAAAAGGCTCATCCCTCCCCGGCCGGTGGTGTGGTAGCGCACCGCGTCAATCACCTCCGGGTCGTGGATATCCATGTGGGACTGAAGATACAGCGCCCCGGCGTAGCTGTGGATAAGCTGGGGGGAGGCTGCAAAATCGATGCCGTTTATTATACCAGATTCCAGGATGGTTTGCAACAAAGGCCCCTTGGGCATATCCTTGCAGACGTCGTGGAGGATGCCCGCCAAGGCGGCCTTTTCCACATCCGCCCCGTGCCGCCTTGCCATATGCACCGCCTGCTTTTCCACCCCCAGGGAGTGGCGGTAGCGGTATTCGGTCATCAGGGGGCGTATATATTCCCGCAGGTAGGATAGCTCCTTTGGGTGGTGGAGGTACAGCCCCCGCTCCCGGATGTAGTCCAAAACCTTTGGGGGGACCTTGCCGGTGCAGCCACTTTCCCGCAGCTCCTGGCGGATGGCGGTGCTGGAGATGGGCAGGGGCGGGTTTTCCAAAAGGCGGGAGGATATCCCCTGCTCCTTCAGGCGCTTCTGCTGCTCCAGCAGCGCCTCCCTCTCCCCCTCCTCCCGGCTTGCCACCAGGAGGGAGGCCATCTTTCCAATCTCCTCCCACTCCCGCCACTGGGTGAAGGTGAGGAACATATCGGTGCCCATAAGAAGGCTGTACTCCTCCCCTGGGTTTTCCCCCGCCAGGTGCCGGAGGGTTTCCACCGTGTAGCTGCGGCCCCCCCGGCGTATCTCGTAATCGCTTACCTGGATGAAGCTGTGCTCCTGGGCCGCCAGGGCGCACATCGCCAGCCTGTCCCGGTCCGGGGCCAGCCATCCGGCGAATTTGTGGGGGGGCTGGGCCGCCGGCATCAGCAGCACCCGGCCGGCCCCCACCGCCTCCCTGGCCCAAAGGCAAATTTCCAAATGTCCCCTGTGGATGGGGTTAAAGGTCCCTCCGTAAAGGATTGTCTGCGGCATATCGTCCTACCCCTCGTCCAAGCATACACGTTCGGTCAGTCCAGCAGGATGACCGGCTTTTTGGGATTTTTCCGGTACAGCACCAGCCGGCGGCCGATGACCTGCACCACCTGGCTGCCGGTGGCCTCTGCCAGGGCCTGGGCCAGCTCCCCCGGCTCCTCCGGGGCGGTCTCCAGCGCCCGGAGCTTCACCAGCTCCCTGGCCGTAAGGGCGTCGTCCACCTGCTTTACCAGCTGTTCCCCCACGCCCCCCTTGCCGATTTGCAAAATAGTCTCGGTGGAGGCGGCGATGCTCTTTAGCCTTGCCCGTTGTTTTGAAGTCAGCAATTTATAACCCCGTTTCCGCCGCATTTAATGTGGCTTCTTATTTTGTAGTCAGGCCCCGCCGCTCTTCCAGCAGGGCCTGGAGCTTCCGCAGGGCGTTGCCCCGGTGGCTGATGCGGTCCTTTTCTGCCCCTGGGATGGAGGCGAAGCTCCCCCCCTCCACCAGGAAGAGGGGGTCGTACCCAAAGCCGTTGTCCCCCTCCTCGGCGAAGGCGATGCGCCCCTCGCAGCTCCCCTGGCACTCCACCAG
>WSMP01000131.1 GCA_013316495.1 Angelakisella sp. | reverse complement strand
GTGGAGGGGCTTCAGCGGAAGGTGGCGGTGGTCCGCCAGGCCATCGGCAAAAACCGCCCGGACCCCGCCGACCCGGTGGACGTTCTGGCCAAGGTAGGGGGCTTCGACCTGGCGGCCATGACCGGCTTCTACCTGGGGGCCTCCGCCAGCGGGGTGCCGGTGATTCTGGACGGCTTTATCTCGGTGACGGCGGCCCTGGCGGCCTGCCGCATCGCCCCTGCCTCCGCCGGAGCGATGCTGGCCAGCCACAGCTCCAGGGAGCGGGGGAGCCAAGCGGTTTTGGATGAGCTGGGCCTTGCCCCCATCATCATCGCCGGCCTCTGCCTGGGGGAGGGCACCGGGGCGGTAACCATGATGCCCATGCTGGATATGGCCGCGGCGGTGTACCGGAAGATGAGCACCTTTGCGGAAATCCATATGGAAGCGTACCAGCCGATGGAGTAGCAGAAAGGGAGGCGGCGGGAATGGTGATTCTCCTCCTGGGGGGCAGTGCCAGCGGCAAAAGCCAGTGGGCGGAGGGACTGGCGGTGGCGCTCCGCCGCCGAAGCGGCGGTCCCCTCCTCTACCTTGCAACCATGGCAGCGGAGGACGGGGAATCCCGCCGCCGGGTGACCCGCCACCGAAAGCTGCGGGCTGGAAAGGGTTTTTTGACGGTGGAGCGCCCTGTCGGGCTGATGGAGCTGTCCCTCCCCCCTGGTGCCATCATCCTGGTGGAGGACCTGGGGAACCTGGTTGCCAACGAGGTGTTTTCTCCGGAAGGCGGCGGGGAACGGGCGGTCCGCTTGGGCTTGGAGCATCTCCGCCGCCAGGCAAAGCACCTGATTTTGGTGGGCAACGAGATTTTTTCGGACGGAGAGGCATGGCAGGGGGAGATGGCGGCCTATCTTCGGCTGCTGGCCCAAGCCCAGGCCGCCTGCGCCGCCTGGTCCGGCGCTGCCGGCGCGGTGATTTGCGGCATCCCCCTGTGGCAGAAGCGGCCAAAGGAAAGCTGGTTTGAGGAGCTTATAAAGGAGGCAGAACCCCTGTGAAGCGGTTAAAGTCTGTTTTGATTGCCTTTTCCATGTACTCCGCCATCCCGATGCCCCGAACCGAGTGGGAGCCGGAGGGGATGCGGTATGCCCTCTGCGCCTTCCCCCTGGTGGGGCTGGCGGTGGCAGCGGCCCTTTGGTGCTGGGGACGGCTCTGCCTTCTGCTGGGGCTGGGGCGGCTGCTGGCGGCGGTGGGGATGACCCTCCTGCCCCTTCTGGTCACCGGAGGCATCCATATGGACGGCCTCTGCGACGCCGCCGATGCCATCGCCTCCCGCCAGGGGCCGGAAAAGCGGCTGGAAATCCTCCGGGACCCCCGAACCGGGGCCTTCGGGGTGATGGCGGTGTGCGGGGTGCTGCTGCTCACCTGCGCCCTTTGGGACACCCTTCTGCCGGGGCTGGACGCCAGGAGCTTTGGGGTGGTCTGCCTGGGTTTTATACTTTCCAGGGCCCTTAGCGGGATGGCGGTAGCCACCTTCCCCCTGGCAAAGGAAAGCGGTCTTGTCCATACCTTCGCCACCGGGGCGGATAAGCGGGGGGTGGCGCTGGTGGATGGCGGGCTGGCCGCCTTGGCAGGGCTGGGGATGACCCTCCTGGCCCCCGTCCCCGGCTGCTGCGCCCTGTTGGGGGCCTCCCTGGCCCTTCTCCACTATAGTCTGGTCTGCCGGGATTTTGGAGGCACCACCGGGGACCTGGCGGGATATTTCCTCACCCTTTGTGAGACAGGGGTGCTCCTGGGGGTCACCCTGGGCCAGGCGGTGTCATGGTAGAGCCTGTTTAGAATCCACCTGCGGGCCACCTGGACCTTTTTTGATAAAGTTTATGAGGGGGAAAGAACCATGGAACATAAAGGAACCAGGACCCTTGAAACAAAGCGGCTGTTACTTCGGCAGTTCAGCAAAAATGATGCAGAGGCCATGTTCAGAAATTGGGAGAGCGATGCAGCTGTTACCGAGTTTTTGCGTTGGAAAGCCGCAGCCGGTATTGGGGAAACCCAGCAGATTCTTCACGAATGGACCCAGGGATACCAGCAGAACGATTTTTATCAGTGGGCGATTGTTTTAAAGGAAATCGAAGAGCCCATAGGCTCCATCAGCGTTGTGGGAAAAGATGAAAAACTCGCCATGGTTCATATTGGGTACTGTATCGGCAGAAAATGGTGGAATCAAGGAATCACAACAGAAGCATTCAGGGCGATCATCCCGTTTTTCTTTGAAGAGGTGGGGGTAAATCGAATCGAATCCCAACACGACCCAAACAATCCAAATTCGGGGAAGGTAATGGAAAAATGCGGCTTGCGGTATGAGGGCACGCTTCGCCAAGGCGATTGGAACAATCAAGGCATTGTAGATGCCTGTATGTATAGTTTGCTGAAATCGGAATGGGAAAGCGAGCGGAGATAAGCAGCACAACACCGGTGGGAGGGGAGAAGCCATGATATTGGTTACAGGGGGACTGGCCCAGGGCAAGCTGGACTGGACGTTGCGCCACAGCGGATACACGGCGGCGGACTGCTCGGACCGCCTGGAGGCCGCCGCCCCCATCCTCACCGGGCTGGAAAGGCTGGTGCAGGAAACACTGGAACGGGGGGAGGACCCAGGGCCGCTGCTCCCCGCCCTCTTGGAAAAGGAATATGTCCTCTGCCGGGAGGTGGGCTGCGGGGTTGTCCCCCTGGCCCCCCAGGAGCGCCGCTGGCGGGAGGAAACCGGCCGCCTCTGCTGCCGTTTGGCGAAGGAGGCGGAGGGGGTGGTACGCCTTTGGTGCGGCCTCCCCACCTGGCTGAAGGGAGGGGGGAGCTGATGTCCCGGCTGGAGCTGCTGCGCCACGCCATGACCCAGGGGAATCTGGAAAAGCGCTGGACCGGCGTCACCGATGAGCCCTTGGCCCCAGAGGGGGCGGCCCTGGCCCGGCGGTGCGCCCGTCCCCAGGGAAGGATTCCCCGCCGTGTTTGGGTAAGCCCCCTTCTTCGCTGCCGCCAGACCGCCTCCCTCCTTTTCCCCGGAGCGGAGCTGGTGCCCCTTCCCGGTCTGCGGGAAACCGATTTTGGCCCCTTCGAGAATAAGAACCACCAGGAGCTGGCGGGGACCCCCCTTTACGAGGCCTGGACCCGCAGCGTGGGGCGTATACCGGTCCCCGGCCTGGAAAGCCGGGAGGAGGTGGCGGCAAGGGCGCTTCCCCCCTTCCGGTCCGTTTTGGAACAGCTGTGGGAGAGCGGGGAGGACGGTGCCGTCGTCACCCACGGCGGGGTCATTATGGCGCTCTGCCAGCTCCTGGCCTCCCCCCAAAGGGAGTACAGCCGGTGGTGGGTCCCCTGCTGCGGCGGGTGGCTGCTGGAGCTTGCAGACTGGCGGCGGACAGGGCACGCCACGGTTCTTCGGGAGATTGTGCCGGTGAAGGAGGATGGGGGATGAAAACAGCCCTTGTGATGCTGCTGGCCTTCGGCCTGGACCTTTGCATGGGGGACCCCCGGTGGCTCCCCCACCCGGTGCGGGGGATGGGCTGGGCCATCGGGAAACTGGAGAGCCTCCTGCGGCGGTGCTTCCCCCCAACCCCCGGTGGGGAGCGGGCCGCCGGGGCGGTGCTGGCGGTGGTGCTGCCTGCGGGGAGCTTCTGCGCCGGATGGGCTGTCCTCTGGCTTTGCAAAGCGGTTTCCCCCTGGCTGGCCCTTTTGGCAGAAATTTTCCTTTGCAGCCAGTGCCTCGCCGCCCAGGACCTGCGAAAGGAGAGCATGGTGGTGTACCGGAAGCTGGTAAAAGAGGACCTTCCCGCCGCCCGGAGGGCAGTGGGGCGCATTGTGGGGCGGGATACCGACGCCCTGACGGCGGAGGGGGTTACCAAGGCGGCGGTGGAGACCATCGCCGAAAACGCCAGCGACGGGGAAACCGCCCCCCTCTTCTGGATGGCCCTGGGGGGCGCTCCCCTGGCCCTTGCCTATAAGGCGGTGAACACCATGGACAGCATGGTGGGGTACAAAAATGACCGCTACCGGTACTTCGGCACCGCCGCCGCCAAGCTGGACGACCTGGTGAACTGGCTCCCCGCCCGGCTGACCGCCCTGCTGATGGCAGCGCTGGCCCCTTTGGCGGGGCTGGACGG
>WSMP01000130.1 GCA_013316495.1 Angelakisella sp. | reverse complement strand
ACCCAATGGGTGAAGCTGCGCCAGAAGAGGAGCCCCCCGGCTCATCCCCTCCACATCGGTGAGGATGCTGGCCCCGGTGGTGGTGAAGCCGGAGACGGTTTCAAAGACGGCGTCGATGTAGCTGGGGATAGCCCCTGCAAAGACGAAGGGCAGCGCCCCCACCAGGGACATAACCACCCAGGAGAGGGCGGTGACCACAAACCCTTCTTTGGCGTAAATAACGGTGTTCTTCGGCTTTTTGAAGGTAAAGAGCAGCCCCGCCCCGCTGGCGATAAGGATGGCTGCCAGCATGGGCACCAAATCCCCCTCCCCGCAGAGGAAGGCCACCAGGGCCGGCAGGCTCATCAAAATCGCCTCCGCCTTGAGGATGGTGCCCAGTATGTAAACAATCATTCCATAGTTCATACAGGATATTCCCCCGCTTTAGGGCCGCTCCAGGATGTCGCTGAGGTCCTGGAGCTGGTGCCCGGTGGTGACGACGATGACGTTGTCCCGTTCCTCGATGGTGTCGTTGCCGCCGGGGTAGATAATCTGCTGCCCCCGGATGATGCAGGCGATAAGCAGGTCCTTCCGGGTGCGCAGGTCCTTTAGGGGGATGCCGGTAAGCTCCCCCTGGCAGTTCTTCGCCACGTTGAATTCCAGGGCCTCCACCCGGCCCCCCACGATGCGGTGGAGGGTTTCCACATTGCTGCCCTTGGAATTATCCATGGCCCGGACATACCGGATAATCTGGTTCACGGTGATGCCCTTGGGGGTGATGACGCTTTCAATTCCCGCCCCGTCCAGAATCTCCTGGAAGGACATGCGGTTGATTTTGGTGACCACCTTGGCAAGGCCCAGTGTACCGGCATACATGGAGATGATGATATTCTCCTCGTCCATGCCGGTCACCGCCACCAGGGCGTCCATATCGGCGATGCCCTCTTCCTCCAAAAGCTCCCGCTCGGTGCCGTCCCCCAGGATGATATGGGCCTTGGGCAGTGCCTCGCTAAGCTGCTCGCACCGGGCGGCGTCCTGCTCAATAATCTTTACCGACATCCCCAGGCGCAGGAGCTGCTTTGCCAGGTAGTAGGCGATGCGCCCGCCCCCCACCACCATCACCCGGTGGATTTTGTGGCGGTAGATGCCCAGCTTCCGGAAAAGGCTGTCCAGCTCCGAGGGGCTGGCGGTGATGGTGATTTTATCCCCCTCCTGGAGGACGAAATCCCCGGTGGGGATGTACACCTCCTCCCCCCGGCGCACCGCGCAGATGAGGATGCGGATGCCCAAGCGGCTGCTGAGGGCGTAAAGGGCCTGTCCCAGAAGGGGGGAATCCGCCTTCACCTTAATCTCCACCAGCTCCACCTGCCCCCTGGCGAAGGAATCCAGCTTGAGGGCGGAGGGGAAACGGAGCATCCGGGCAATCTCCCTGGCCGCCGCCAGCTCTGGGTTGACGGTCATGGAAAGACCCAGCTCCTCCTTCATCAGCACCAGCTGGTCGGCGTAGTCCGGGTTGCGGACCCTGGCGATGGTGTGGCGGGCCCCCAGCTTTTTAGCCAGCATACAGCAGAGAAGGTTCAGCTCGTCCCCGCTGGTGGCGGCGATAAGAAGGTCGGCCTCCCCTACCCCCGCCTCCTTTTGGACGGCGTAGCTGGCCCCGTTGCCGTTCACCCCCATGACGTCGTGGATCTCCACCGAGGTGCGCAGCGCCTTGGGGCTGCTGTCGATGACCACCACGTCGTGGCCCTCCTCCGCCAGCCGCCCGGTGAGGGCCTGGCCTACCTTGCCGTCGCCGACAATTACAATCTTCAAAGGATCACTCCTAACAGGCAAATTCCGGGGAGATTTTCGCAAGCCTCCCCTGGTGCGCTATGTATGGTATAGTTTACACAGTTTTGCGCCCTAAATCAAGATGGTTTGCCAGAAAGACAGCCAGGGCGCTTCCTTCCCTGGCTGTCCTTGGTTCTCCAATTATCTTTCGATGCGATTTGCCGTTCTTCTTTTTGCTTCTTTTTCTTCTTTCGCAAGAAGAAAAAGAAGGCGGGGCGGCAGCCCAAATTCAGCCTTTTACGCCCCCAGGTAGGCTTTGCGGACGTTGTCGTCCCGGAGCATGGCCTTCCCTTCGCCCTCCATCACCACATTCCCCGTCTCCAGCACATAGGCGCGGCTGGCGATGGAAAGGGCCATCTTGGCGTTCTGTTCCACCAGGAGGATGGTGACCCCCTCCCGGTTGACCTCCTCGATGGTGGTGAAAATCTCCTTCACCAGCAGGGGGGAAAGGCCCATGGAGGGTTCATCCAGCAGGAGGATGCGGGGGTGGCTCATCAGGGCGCGGCCCACCGCCAGCATCTGCTGCTCGCCGCCGGAAAGGGTTCCCGCCAGCTGCTTACTGCGCTCCGCCAGGCGGGGGAACCGCCGCAGCACATCGGCCAGGTCCTTTTCCACCTGGTCCTTATCCCTGCGGAAATAGGCCCCCATCTCCAGGTTTTCGGTTACCGTCATCTGGGCAAAGACATGGCGGCCCTCCGGTACGTGGGCCATCCCCATGGTGACAATCTTATGGGGCTCGGTGGTGAGTAGCTCGGTCCCATTCAGAAGGACGCTGCCGCTGGCGGCCTTGGTGAGGCCGGTGATGGTGTGGAGGATGGTGGTCTTCCCGGCGCCGTTGGCCCCGATGAGGGAGACCACCTCCCCTTCGTTCACCGTCAGGCTCACATCGTGGATGGCATGGATGGCGCCATAGTTCACGTTCAGGCCGGTGACCTTCAGAATCTCTTTCATCTTCTGCCCTCCCTTACTCGTCCTGGCCCAGGTAGGCCCTGATGACCTTGGGGTCATTGGCTACCTCATAGGGGGAGCCGGCGGCGATAATCTGGCCGTAATCCACAACCACGATGCGTTCGCAGATGCTCATCACCAGGCTCATATCGTGCTCAATGAGGAGGATGGAGACGCCGAACCGGGTGCGGATGAGGGTGATGGTCTCCATCAGCTCCGCCGTCTCGGTGGGGTTCATCCCAGCGGCCGGCTCGTCCAGCAGCAGGATTTTGGCCCCGGTGGCGATGGCCCGCGCAATCTCCAGCTTCCGCTGCCGCCCATAGGGGAGGTTTTTGGCCTTCTGCCCCACCTCCCCCTCCATGTGGAAGACAGAGAGGATGTCATAGGCCTTTTTCTCAATTTCCCTCTCCTCCCGCCAGTACCGGGGGAGCCGGAAGATGCCCTCCACCATGGAATAGCCCATGCTTTGGTTGAAGGCCACCTTTACGTTATCCAAAACAGAAAGGTCCTTAAAAAGGCGGATATTCTGGAAGGTGCGGGCAATGCCCTCCTCCACCATCTGGTGGGGCTTTTTGCCCAGCATGGATTTCCCGTGGAGGTAGAAGTTGCCCTCGGTGGGCTGGTAGACGCCGGTGAGAAGGTTAAAAATGGTGGTCTTGCCCGCGCCGTTGGGGCCGATGAGGCCCACCAGCTCCCCCTCGTACATCTCCAGGTCAAAGCCGCTGACGGCATGCAGCCCCCCAAAGGTGATGCCCAGGTTTTCCGCCTTCAGCACCGGGGTGCCGTTTTTCCGGTTGTTCGCGCTGCCGCTCATTGTCCGGCCCCCCCTTTCTCCTTGCTCTTGCCCCCGCTTTTCAGCTTATCCAGCAGCCCGGCCAGGGAAAGCTCCCTTTCCCCCAATAGGCTCTTGAGGGCGGGGTTATTGATGGTGAGCATCACCGCGATGAGGATGATGGCGTAGATGAGCATCCGGGCCTTGGTGATAAATTCGAAGCCCCGGAGCATTTCGGGAAGGATATACAGCAGGGCGGCGGAGATGATGGAGCCCCGGATGCTGCCCAGGCCCCCCAGCACCACAAACACCAGAATGAGGATGGAGGTGTTGAAGCCGAACTTGCTGGACACGGTGGAGGAGTAGTTGAGGCCGAACAGCGCCCCGGCCGCCCCCGCCAGGGCGGCGGAGATGACGAAGGCCATGAGCTTATACTTGGTGACATGGATGCCCACGCTTTCGGCGGCAATGCGGTTATCCCGCAGGGCCATGATGGCCCTGCCCGCGCGGCTGGCAACCAGGTTCTGCACCACAAACAGGGTGATGAGGATGAGGATAAAACCCGCTGTAAAGCTGGCCAGCTTGGGCACCCCCACCGCCCCCATGGGGCCCTTGAT
>WSMP01000129.1 GCA_013316495.1 Angelakisella sp. | reverse complement strand
CCTCCATGACCTTTAGCTCCGAATCGAAGAGCTTCATTCCAGAACCTTCCTTATCCCTCCATGGCCATTACAAAGAGTATCCCCGCCGCCAGCCAGAGCATGGGCCGGACCGGGTGCTCCTTCCCCTCCTCCTCCAGGGCGGTGGGGAGCAGCTCCCCGCAGCTGATGTGAATCATCAGCCCCGCCACCGAGGCCACCATCACACCCATGGCATAGGGGGTGAGGCCCCGGAGAAGGGTCTTGCCCAAAAGATATCCACCCAGCATGGGCAGGGCGGTGGAGGCGGACCAAAGGAAGGCCCGCAGGCGGCGGCCGGTGGCCTGGTAATAGGGGGCGGAGGTGCAGATGCCCTCCGGGATGTTGTGGATGGCGATAGCCAGGGCCACCGTGACCAGGGCGCGGGGGTCCTCCATCGACCCGGCGCTAGCCATAGCCATCCCCTCCGGCAGGTTGTGGAGGAAGATGCCCAGTATCATCAGGACAGAGGTGCGCTCCAGCTCCCCCTTTTGGCCCCCTTGGGGGCGGTGAGGGAAAAGGCCCTCCAGCGCCGCCATGGTCAGCAGGCCGATGGCAAAGCCCACCGCCGTCCCCGCCAGGCCGCATTTATTCATGCTCTCCGGCAGCAGCTCCAGGAAGGAGATGGCCAGCATCGAGCCTCCGGCAAAGGAGAGCATATCCCCTGTCATCCGCCGTCCAGGGGTGAAGGCCACCCCCAGGGCGGAGCCAATCACCGGCCCTGCCACCGCCACCACCAAAATCCAAAGCTCCCTCTCCATACCACGCCGCCCTTCGCAAAATTTATTTATGTATCCTTATGCAAAAAAGGCTGTATCCATAACAGCCTTAACTTTATTATTATACACGGGTGCGCCGGTTCTTGCAACCGGTATTTTTTGGGGGGAGTAACCCTACAGCACCATCGCCAGGGTCCCGGCCCCGATGAGCAGGCACCCCACCAGGGACTTTGCCGTGAAACGCTCGTGGAGGAAGAGGAAGGCCAGCACCAGGGTGATGACCACGCTCAACTTATCCACCGGCACCACCTTGGAGGCCTCCCCTATTTGCAGGGCCCGGTAGTAGCAAAGCCAGGAGGCCCCGGTAGCCAGGCCGGAGAGTATCAGGAAAAGCCAGCTCTTGCCGCCGATTCGCCCGATGCCCCCCTGAACCCCGGTGAGAAACACCATCCCCCAGGCCATCAGGAGCACCACCAGGGTGCGGATAGCGGTAGCCAGGGTGGAATCCACCCCTTCGATGCCCACCTTGGCCAGGATAGAGGTAGCTGCTGCGAAAACTGCCGAGAGCAGTGCGAAAACAAACCACATAGTAATCCCTTCTTTCTACCGGGGTGCCCCCCGGTGTCTCGCCCTATCCGGCCCTAAGGGGCCTTAACCTTTCGGAAGGCGCAAGCGGCTGCCTGGAGTCCTAGCCAGCAGAAGTACCGGCAGGGCGCTTATCCGTGGGTTGCCCGGAGGTCCGGGCAGGCCCCATAGAGGGGCTTTCCGACTGTGAACTTTTTATTAAGACTATCGGAGTAGTCTTGACAAGGGCCGGACTATCGTGATAGTCTATAACCAGACTAGTGCAGTAGTCCACCCATGCCAACAGGGGGCCGCTCCCCCTTTGGCGGAAAGGAAGGTTCTGGAATGAAGCTCTTCGATTCGGAGCTAAAGGTCATGGAGGTGCTGTGGGAGGAGGGTCCTATCCCCGCCCGCAGGGTGGCGGAGGTGCTGGGCCAGCGCATCGGCTGGAACAAAAACACCACCTACACCGTCATCAAAAAGTGTATGGAAAAGGGGGCCATCCGCCGGGAGGAGCCGGACTTCGTCTGCCATCCCCTGGCGGAGCGGGAGACGGTCCAGCGGGAGGAAACCGAGGCCCTCATCGAGAAGATGTTCGGCGGCAGCAGCGAGCTGTTTTTCTCCTCCTTCCTGCGGGAGCGGGGGGTCAGCGAGGAGGAGGCCAAGGGCCTGCTGCGGCTCATCCAAAAGAAAGGCGGGGAAAAGGAATGATTCAGTTCGCGTTTAATATGCCCCTGTGGCTCATGGGGGTCTATGGCGGGGCGATGGTGCTGGTGGTGCTGGCCCTGCGCCTGCTGCTGGGGCGGTGGCTGCCCAAGCGGGTGATGCCGGTGCTGTGGGCGCTGGTGCTGGTGCGGCTGCTGGTGCCCTTCTCGGTGTCCAGCCCCCTTTCCCTGCCGGTGCCCGCCTTTTTGGAGAACCTGTGGAGCGTCGAGTATTCTGAGAAGGAACAGACCGTTGTTTCAGACTATGTCCTCTTTTCCCCCGCCTCCATCTCCTCGATGCAGGAAGTGGAGATGGGGCTTATCCCCAAGGAGGAGGCCGTCTCCGGCGAAGCCTCTGTCCAGCTGGTGACCGAGAATTTGCCCATGGCGGAGGAGTTTTCCATCGCCCTGGGGAGCGCGCCGTCCCTCCTGGGGCAGCTGGGGATGGGCTTTGGCGGTATCGGCCTGGTGGGGATGGCGGCGCTGGCCCTGATTCTCTGCGGGCGGTACTTCTGGGGGCGCAGCCGCTTCCAGGGCGTCTACCCCATCGAGGAGAATGCTGTCATCCGCCAGACCCTGGTGGACTGCCAAGTGGAGGCCGGCGTCTGCACCTGCGACACCGTCCAAAGCCCGGTGGTGGTGGGGATTTTCCGGCCGGTCATCCTCCTCCCCGCCTCCCTGGACTTCCGGGAGAGCCAGCTGGTGCGCCATATCCTCACCCACGAGGCCATGCACATCCGGCGGCGGGATAACCTGGTAAAGCTCATTATGATGGCGGCCCTCTGCCTCCACTGGTACAACCCCCTGGTGTGGCTGATGGCCCGCGAGCTGTGCCGGGATATGGAATCCGCCTGCGACGAGGCGGCCATCGCCCGCCTGGGCCAGCAGGAGAACACCCCCTACGCCCAGAGCCTCCTGCAGATGGCGGTGCCGGGGCTTTCCGGCGGGCTGTTTGTCAGCGCCTTCAGCCGCACCGAGGTGGAGCGGCGGATTCGGGGGGTGCTGGCCTACCGGAAGGCGGGGGCCTTCACCCTGCTGGCAGCGGCGGTGGTGGTGCTCACCTCCGCCACCGCCTTCGCCACCTGCGGCCAGGGCTTCTTTAACGACTACCTGGGGGATTGGTGCTACAGCGGCAGCACCTACGTGGCGCGGGCGGCCCTGAACCGGCCCATTGATTTGGGGGGCAGCCGGGATTACGCCCGCAGCCGCGCCAACCAGGTGGTGACCGAGGTGGTGCGGGATTCCCCGGACGACATCCGCGTCCAGGCCCTGGAAAGGGATATCCAAAAGCGTCTGGCCCTGGAGTTCGGGGTGGAGCCGGGGGCCTTCAAGGTGCTGGTGGCTCCCGCCCTGGACCCGGAGGAGACCGCCGCCCAGTACAAGGAGCACGGTCTTACCAAGGACAAGGATGGCTACTGGCTGATGGAGGGCAAGCTGGTCCACGTGCTGGAGGACCAGATGGGCGGTGTTTACTACACAAACGGCCAGGGGAAAGTGGATGTTTACGTCATCCGGGACGAGCAGTATAAGCTGCTGCGGGTGGAAAGCTACCTTTATTATTCCTACTGATTAGAGTTTACCGGGGTGCCCCCGGAGAGCAGGCGGACATAGCACAAAGACACCCCTAAGGGGTGTCTTTGTGCAGACAAATAAGAGGGACTTCTGGTGAGGGGGGGTGTACCAGAAGGTGGGCGGCAAAAGAAGCCGGGCCAGACGCGGCCCCAGTGGGGTGGTTTTATTTTGCCCGCATGGGGAGGGGCGGAGGCAAGTATCACAGGTGTATAGAATGAAGGAGGTTATACTTATAGGATAAACCTCCGCCCCGGCTCCCTAGCAAGGCAACAAAAAACAGCGCGGCGTACGGCTCTAAAGATCCATACACTGCACTGTCACTCGTACATCACACAACTTTCTTTCCCTACTACTTTTGGGCAGGAGGCTTGTTTTCCGGCTGGAAAGGAGTTATAATAGGGAAGCAATGTGCGGCGTGAGCCGTTGTGTATGGAGGGCTTGCTCCGTATACAGGGGACGGGATGTTCGTGGCATTCCGTCCCTGCTTGCACTTGTCCTTTGTGCCTTAAAGACATTATACACGGTTTTTCGCCCCCCGTCAAGGGTTTTCCCAGTCGTCGGGGGCGGTGCGGTCAACGGCCTGGGCAAGGCGC
>WSMP01000128.1 GCA_013316495.1 Angelakisella sp. | reverse complement strand
CCCCCGGAGCCCTCCTCGTCCTCCTCCCCTCCGGCGGCCTCCCCCGCCAGCGTCCGCATCCCCTACGATTCCGCCGATACCCTCAACCCCCTCACCTGCGCTTCGGTGCAGAACTACTACGCCGCCGGCCTCCTCTACGATACCCTGGTGGCCCTGGATATGGTGGGGAGCCCCCAGAACCGCCTGGCCCAGGAGGTCACCTGCCAGGAGAGCCGCTGCATTGTGCGCATCCGCACCGACGCCCGCTTTTCCGACGGCTCCCCGGTCACCGCCCAGGACGTGGCCTATTCCGCCCTGACGGCCAGGGAGTACCCCCGCTTCGCCGCCCAGCTGGCGGGGATGCTGGAGGTCCAAACCCCGGACCAGTACACCGCCGTCTTCACCCTGGCGGCCCCGGACCGGTACTTTGACCGCAGCCTCACCTTCCCCATCCTCAAGGAGGGGACCGGGGAGGAGGCCATGCCGGTGGGAGGGGGGCGGTATCTCCTGGATTCCTCCGGGACGCTGCTTACCCGCAACCAGCAGTACCACACCCCGGTGGAGAGCGTCCGCGCCGTCTATTTGGTGGATGCCGGGGGCCTTTTGGACCAGGGGCAGGCCCTGGCTGACGGCAGGCTGGACCTGCTGTATACCGACCTGCGGGCCACCGCCGACCTCTCCCTGGGGGCCAACCGGCGGCAGGTGATGCTCAGCAACCTGGTTTTCCTGGGGGTGAACACCCAGCGCCTGGGCCTCCCCGACGGCCTGCGAAATGTCCTTTCCGGCCTTTTGGACCGCAGCGCCATCGCCCGCCGGGCCTACCGGGGCTTTGCCGCGGCGGCGGATTCCCCCATTAAGCAGTCCTACAGCTCCACCCCCGGCGGCGAGGAGGCGCCCCCCCAGGACGCCCTGGAGGCGCAGCTGGCCGCCCTGGGGTACGGGGAGCGGGACGCCGGGGGCTGGCGCACCTACCGAAACCGCCCCTTTTCCCTGCGGCTGCTGGTGAACGCCGGCAACCCGGACCGGGAGGCGGCCGCCGCCATCGTCCAGGACGCCTTCCAGGGGGCGGGGTTCCGGGTCACCCTGGAGGCGGTCCCCTTTGAGGAGTACACCCTGCGCATCGCCGAGGGGAACTACGACCTCTACCTGGGGGAGCTGCGCATCACCAACAACCTGGACCTGGCCTCCCTCATCGGCCCCGACCCGGCGGTGGGCCCCGGCTGCGTCCGGGACGAGGAGCTTTTGGAGATCTACCGCCGGGCCAAGGCGGGGGAGGCGGAGCTTTCCGCCCTGGATTCCGCCCTGCGCCGCGTTGTCCCGGTCATCCCCCTGGTCTACCGCCGGGGCATCGTGGCTATTTCTCCGGATTTTTCCGCGAATATAGTTGCAACCGAGCAGGATATTTTTTATAATATAGGAGAATGGTAGTTTCTTATTAAAGGAGGAACCCGTTATGATCGGTTTTGAGACCAACCTGGGCACCATCGAAATCTCCCAGGAATATTTTGCGAACCTCATCGGACACGCCGCCAGCGAATGCTACGGGGTGGCGGGGATGATTAACTCCCCCTACCAGACGGTGCGCTCCCGCCTCATGCGCCGGGAGGCCCCGGACAAGGGGGTGCGGGTGCGCAGCGAAAACGGCGGCCTGCTGGTGGATATCCACATCGCCGTCACCTACGGGGTGAACATCTCCGCCATCGTGCGCAGCATCGTCCACAAGGTGCGCTACACCGTGGAGGAAAGCACCGGCTTCCCGGTGGCCAAGGTAAACGTCTACGTCGATTCCATGAAGGCCCAGTAAAAGGCCCCTGATTAAAAGAGAAGGAGGGGCAATGGGCCTGGACCCGCCCTCTCCGAAAGGAGCGTAACAATTGTGATAACTGGTCAGATTCTGCGGGACGCCATGATCTCTGCCTCCAACAACCTGGGGAACCAGCGGCAGCGGGTGGATTCCCTCAACGTATTCCCCGTGCCGGACGGCGATACCGGCACCAACATGGGCATGACCATCGGGGCCGCCGCCCAGGAGCTTTTGGGGATGGAGGATTCCGCCGGCGTCTACGACGTGGCCCACACCGCCGCCTCTGCCCTCCTCCGGGGGGCCAGGGGCAATTCCGGCGTCATCACCTCCCTCCTCTTCCGGGGCTTTTCCAAGGGCCTTAAGGGGAAGGAGACCGCCGGGGCCGAAGAGATTGTTGAAGCCCTGGAAATCGGCGTAAAGGCCGCCTACAAGGCGGTGATGAAGCCCACCGAGGGCACCATGCTCACCGTGGCCCGTCTTTCCGCCGAGGCCGCGCGGGAGCGGTACGCCCCCGGCATGACCGTCCCGGAGCTGTGGGACATTGTGGTGCGGGAGGCGGACGCCGCCCTCCAAAAGACCCCGGAGCTGCTCCCCGTCCTGAAGAAGGCCGGGGTGGTGGACGCCGGCGGCCAGGGGCTGCTGCTTATCTACCAGGGGATGAAGTCGGTCTTTGACGGCCAGGGCATCGTCCCCTCCACCGAGGCGCGCCCCGGCACCGAGGGCTCCATCCACCCGGACACCGACGCCGCCGGGGAGCTGGAGCTGGAGGACCTGACCTACCCCTACTGCACCGAGTTTATCGTCCTGAAGGAGGACAAGAACGCCGATTCCCTCCCCCTGCGGGCCTACCTGGAATCCATCGGGGACAGCGCCGTGGTGGTGGATGACGACGAGATTATCAAGTGCCACGTCCACACCGATAACCCCGGCCTGGCCATCCAGAAGGCCCTGGAATTTGGGATGCTCAACAAAATTAAAATTGACAATATGTGGATCCAGCACGATATTAAAAAGAAGGCCGTCACCGCCAAGGCCCAGAACAAGGTGGCGGTGGACCCGGACCAGCCCAACGGCTTTGTGGCGGTGGCCGCCGGGGAAGGGGTGCAGCAGCTCTTTTTGGACCTGGGGGTCCACCAGGTGGTCAGCGGGGGCCAGACCATGAACCCCTCCACCGACGATATCCTCCGGGCCGCCGAGGCCACCCCCTGCCAGACGGTGTATGTGCTGCCCAACAACAAGAACATCATCATGGCCGCCGAGCAGGCCGCCAAGCTCTGCAAGAGCCGGGACATCAAGGTGATTCCCACCCGCACCATCCCCCAGGGGCTTTCCGCTATGCTGGCCTTTGAGGAGGGCCGGGAGCCCTCCGAAAACGTCCTGGAGATGACGAGGGCCGCCGACAAGGTGGGCACCGGCCAAATCACCTTCGCCGCCCGCGACAGCGATTATGACGGCTATAAAATTAAGGAAGGGGAGCTGCTGGGCCTGGAAAACGGCAAGGTCTCCTTCACCGAGCGGGACCTGAAAAAGGCGGCCATAAAGCTCACCAAGGCCCTGCTGAAGAAGGACAGCTCCTTTGTCACCGTCCTTTGGGGGGCGGACGTCACCGAGGAGCAGGCCGCCGACCTGGAGGCCGGCCTGCGGGAGAAGCTCCCCGACCATGTGGACCTGGCCTTTGTAAACGGCGGCCAGCCGGTGTATTATCTTATCATCAGCGTGGAGTAAAGCAATTCTGGGGCTGCCGCCCCAGCCCCTGCCTTCCTTTTCTTCTTGCAAAAGAAGAAAAGGAAGCGAAAAGAAGAACGGCCTCTGCTGCCGGGAAACACGGCGGGCAAAGGAAAACGGCGGCTGAGGGAAACCTTTCAGCCGCTGTTTTAATCGGGGGAGGTTCCTTATGAAGGAGAAGCGCGTTCTGCTGGCGCTGGCATTCTGCTGCGTTGGGCTTTTGGTGATTCTTCCGCCCCTAAAAGCCTGGAGAGACCGGCAGAGGGAGGCAAAGCGGTGGAAGCAGGCCAGGCAGCAAAGCGTTCTGCGGGAGATCGACGCCATCTACATCCAAAACGGTTACTGGGGCATTGAATCGGAGTACAAGGTGGACCTTGCCGGAGGGAAGCTGTGGGCATTCCACCGGGAGATGCTCGACCCCAACGGAGAACCCATGGACCGGGATAACTACACCGTCCGGGACAAGGGGGCTGAAAACGAGGGCTTCACCCTCCTGGGCCAACTGGAGCCGGAAAAGGTTGCGGCTTTCCGGGTGAACTGCGTTTACCACGGTCTCCTGGAGTTGGAGGAGGAGTATTGCCAAGGCGCCATCTGCGGCGGTACCTGGTATCTCACCATCCGCTTTGCCGACGGCACCGAGCAAAAAAGCTGGGGCGCCCTACCGGACCGGGAACCGGAAAACTACGAGGACATCCGCCAGGATTTCCGGGACCTC
>WSMP01000127.1 GCA_013316495.1 Angelakisella sp. | reverse complement strand
CTCATCTGGTAGAGCGCCACCTTGCCAAGGTGGAGGTAGCGAGTTCGAGCCTCGTAACCCGCTCCAAACAAAAGAGGACCGGTTTTCGGTCCTTTTTTGTTTGGAGCCCGCTGGGGCGGGAAATGGCTGCCACAGCCCAAAACCACAAAGTATCGAAGGTGCTGAATAAAAGGCCGCTCTTTTTAGAGGGAACCTGCGCCTTTTCTGCAATATTTTCTCTTTTTCAGCGTTATCTATTGAAAAAAGGAGGCTCTCTGTATGGCAGCTCGTATATCCGCACTGTTTTTTGCATGGGTGCTTGTTTTTGGCCTTTCTGCCTGCGGCGGACCGGGAAACGGTGCCGCTCCTTCCGGCCCCTCCCAAAGCGCTTCTATCCCGGAAAATATATCTACCCAGAAGCCCCCGGAAGCTCCGGCTTCGGAAGACTCCGCCCCGGAGCGGGAGCCCATTGGCAGCCCGGCGGTGATTGCCTACCCGGAGCTATTGGACGGGGAGCTGGTGGCATCCCCCCTCTACCAGCAGGCCCTGGAGCGGCCCTCGGTCATCCTCTATGACGGGGAGATTCTCACCGACCCCCAGCCGGTGGAGGACTTCCTGGCGGCGGTGGAAAGGGGGGAGGACTGGGACCTTTACCTCTATATCTTCCGTGTTTCGGACAGCGGGGACCGGGACTGCTACCTCCAGCACTTTGTCTCGAACAAAGGCGCTGTAACCTACCGCGACGGGTTTGAAAACCAGTGGGACAGCCTGAAGGAGGGCGGGGAAGTCGCGGTCAACGACCCTTCCCTCAACGAATACGGCTACCTGGTTTATGGGGCGGATTCCGGCCAGCAGGTGGTGAACGACCGCGCCCTTTACGACAATGTGGAGGAGTGCCGGAAGCTGTATGAGCGGTATTTCCCGCCGGTCCTGTACCTGGGTCTGGGCAGCCGCACCTGGGCTTCCCCCCAAGAGCTGACCTCCTGGGTGGGGCTTTTTGAGGATATTTACCGCTACGAGACCGGCGGCTCCGCCTTTGACCGCTTTGGCAGCGACTGGCCGGTGGAGGAGATGGTGGAGACCCTCTCCCGGTATTTTGACGGGGTCACCGCGGAGCTGGTGATTGGGGAGCGCAAAACTGCCGGTGCCTACGACCCGGAAACTGGCACCATCCATTACGAAGGGGGCCGGGGCGGCGGTCCCATCTGCTACCGTGTCACTGGCTGGGAGCAGGAAGGGGAGACCCTGTCCATTGATTATGAAGAATACGATTTTTACACAGGCGCTCCTTTTGAGGACAGCTTTTACCGCCTGACGGTGAAAAATCTGGAGGACGGCAGCTTCCGCTACCTTTCCAATCTCCCCAGGGAGCGGTAAGTTTCCCTGCGCGCAAATGAAAGTCCAAGAAGAAAGGTCCTCCGCTTTCGGCGGGGGACCTTTTCAGCTGCCCTTGCAGCTATACCGTCTCTTTGTGGGCCAGCACCATTTGGTAGAATCGCTCGGCTGTTTCGCGGCATTTCACCAGCTGGCCAAACTCCTCCTCCGGGGTATCGCCATAGATGCCCACCTCAAAGTCCGCCGGCAGGTCCAAGGGGGCCTTTGCCACCCATGCCGCAATCTCATCCCAGTCAATAAGACCGCCGCGGGGATCCATGGGCACCCAATGGCTGTCGTGAGCCAGCACCTCGGCGTCGTCGTTGTTCAGTGCAGGGTCGATGCCGTGGTTTTCCTGCAAATGGGTGGCGTAAAGGCGGCTGTGGTACTTGCGCAGGAAGTAGCAATAGTCATGGCCGCACTGCAGCACAGCATGGCCGGAATCGTAAGTAAAGCCCAAAAATCCGGCGTCGTAGCGGTCAAACAGCCGGTCAAACTGCTCCTCCTGGAGCTGCCAGGGGGTGACGATGAGATTTTCCAGCGCCACCTTCACCCCTGCGGCCTTGGCGTAGGGCTGCAATTCGTCAAAACTTTTGTAGACCTGCCGGAAGTAATCGGTTTTGTTCTGGGGATTCTCCCCGAACCAGCGCCAGGGCAGCTGCATATGGAGCACCATGGCCTCCGCGCCAATCCGGCTGCACAGGTCGATGCGGTTTTTCAGAAGGTCCACCCCGGCCAGGCGGGTGTATTCGTTGGCGGAGGTGTAATCCTTGCGAATCTCCTCAAACCGCTCGCCGTTGCGGAAAACGGTCCGCCCGTTAAGGATGGTGGCGCGCCGTCCGCCCTCGCTGGCGTGGATGGTATGGGCCTTTACCCCGCAGCCCCGGAGCAGGTCCCGCACCTGGAACATCTCGCTGGGGCTGTAGAGGTACTCGCCATCCCAGTCGTGAATCCACTGGGTGTGGGTGAACCCCGCCCTGGCGATGTTCAGCACCTGGCGCTCAATCTCCTTCCAGCTGTGCAGGTCGTTGTTGTAGTCACTGTTTACCGAAGAAAGCAGCATATCAAAACCTCCTCTGGAAAAGCTCTGTTATGTTCAGTATAGCATATGGGTTATAAGCCTTGCAAGCCTTGGGTGAACCTATCCGGAGACGATTATTTGGACAGGGGGGATAGGGTAGCGGAAAGGAATGGGCAAAGAGGATGGGGAGATATTACGCAAAAGATTTCTTTAGCGAAATACAGATAAAGTAGCTGTGGCGTAAATAACGACGGACACAAAAGGCTCCTCCCGCTGCGGAGGAGCCTTTTACTCCTATCCAAATACTAAACACGTGATTGGATCACACGAACCTTCGTCCCCAAAAGTTCCTCCACCTGGGCAATACATTCCTCGTCCGGCTGCTTTCGTGGGTACAACAAAGCGATCTCATCGCAGGCAAAGCCGCAAGGGGCCTTGTACTCCAGCAGGTCCAGGGTGGTTTTCCTGCCGCAGCAGGGGAGGGTCGCTGTCAGGTCCCGGAAGCCGGCGCCGTCATATTTTGTGTTCATCTCCCCAACCCAGAAGTCGAAGACATCCGCCCCGCAGAAAGGGCAGCGTATCTCCTCCAAAAACCCACCACAGTCGATAAAGACCGGGGCTTCGCTACGGTTTATTTTGACCTCCATGGCCCACAGCCGGTCCAGCAGCAAGTCCGCCGCCTTTTGTAGCTGGACCTCCTCCAGGCGGTGAAAAGAGTCTGCCGGGATGACCTTGGTATAATAACTGGACATTTTGCGTTTCTCCTTTCATGGTTCCTGATACAGCCTGCGGATCAGCCCATAATCCCGGTCCTGGGAGCCGGGGGTGGAAAAGAGGATGCAGTTTATGTTGTAATTGAAGATCTGGTCATGGGGCAGGAGGTTCACCTCCACCTTTTCGATGCGCAAAAACTCCCGGATAGACCGGAGAGCCTCCTGATACCGGAAGTCCCCCGGAAAACCACTTTCCATCGTAATTTCGCAATGGCTTCTCTGTTCCCGCAGGGACAGGCTCATATAGACTCGGAAATCGAACACCGCCTGATGAAACTCCTTGGGCAGCAGATAAAACTCCATGTTCCAGATTTCCTCCCCCTGGCGGATGGCGGCCTCCAGCTTTTTCAGATACCGGCTCCGGGTGCGGATGCCGTCGGGGTGGAGAGATGCCGTTTCGCAGCTCAGGTGGGTGAAGGTAAAGCTATGCCGCTCCTCCTGGGAGAAACAGAAGCGAAGCCAGCTGTCCCAAACGGTGTGGCGGTCGATGGGGGAGACCAGGGCAAACAGACTGAGCATTTCACGTGTCATAAAGGCTCCTTTCTAGGGCGTGTCCTTAAAGTTGCGGGGTGCCAAGACTTTAGGGACACGCCCTAGTCCCAGTACCGGTCAGCGATGCGCCGCAGGGGGTCGTCCTTGTCGTCACATTCCACCAGGTAGTCCACAAAAAAGTCCTCAATCTCCAGGTCCCCCTTCATGGCCGATAAGGCCCGGAAAGCCTCGCGCCGCAGGGGCTCCGGCGCCCAGGGCCGGGCAAAGGAGAGGGCCAGCCTTTTAGCGTCCGTCCCCGGCTGGCGGAGGAAGTAGCGGAGCAGGGCAGGGGAGACCAGAGCGCTTTCCTGCTCCCGGTTTTGCAGCTCCAAAATGCCCTCCGCATCCAGGGCGTCCCGGCCATAGAGGGCCAGGGCTCCCGCCTCCACCACATCGGGGAACAGGGCGGCGGTCTTTTGATAGTCCGGCTCCCACCGGCGGCCAAACAGTTCTCCCGGCGTAGGTGGCGGAGCGGAGGGGGGCGCGGACCAACAGCGGCGCATCTTTTCCAGGGGGATGGCAAGGCCCGGCACCGTCTCCCGCTTCTCATC
>WSMP01000126.1 GCA_013316495.1 Angelakisella sp. | reverse complement strand
GCGGGGCGGGGCTCCCCTCCGGCAGAGCACCGGAGGGGGTGAAGTGGACCTCCGCCTGGGTCTGTCCCTGAACCGAGCCGGAGGGCAGGGAGAGGGTGATCCCCACCGGCAGGCAGAGGCGCAGCAGCACCAGCAGCCAGAGGGCGTACAGAAGGGTGTGGCTTACCCGCCCCCGCAAAAGGGGGCGCAAAAGCAGCAGGAGCGCCGCCAGGAGGGAGCCCAGCAGGCTCAGGCGCAGCAGGCCGGAAAGAAAGGCAAAGGCGTTCATGATCCACCTCCCTTTTCACAAAGGCTTTGGAACAGCTCCCGCAGCTCCTCCACCTCCTGGGGGCGCAGCTGGTCGTGCGCCACCAGCGCCGCCACCATGGCCTTGGCGCTGCCGGCGTAGAGCTTTTCGATGAGCCGCCGGGTGCGGAACTGCCCCAGCTCCTCCCGCACCACCAGGGGGCGGTAATAGTAGACCTCCTGTTTCTCCTGGGCCACCGCCCCCTTTTGGCAGAGGCGGCGCAGAAGGGTTTTGGTGGTGTCCCCGTTTTTTTCCGCCAAGGCGGATTTAATTTGGGCCAGGGTCAGCGGTCCGGCCGCCGCCCACAAAGCCTCCATCACCTCCAGCTCGGCATCGGTGATTTTTTCCTCCGGATTGGGCATGGAAAATCCCCCTTACAATCGATTTAGGTTACAGTTGTTCCCTTTGCTTATAGGGTACACCTGTAACCTGGATTTGTCAAGGGGGAGGGATAAAAATTTTGAGGGAGGCGGCACGCCCCTTCTCCGGATTCAAAGAGTAGGACTTGTTCCCCCTTCAGGCGGGGTGTGGCTGGGGGAACGCCCCGCCAGCAGCCGCAGCGCCTCGCAGTACCCCGGCAGACCGTGGCCCCGGATGGTGGCGACGCAGGCGGCCCGGATATAGGAGATATGGCGGAACTCCTCCCGGCTGTCCGGGTCGGAGATATGGACCTCCACCGTGGGGATGCCCACCGCCTTTACCGCGTCCAGCAGGGCCACGCTGGTGTGGGTGCAGGCGGCGGGGTTGATGACGATGCCCTCCACCCCCTCGAAGTAGGCCCGGTGGATGGCGTCCACCAGCGCCCCCTCGTGGTTGGACTGGAAGAAATCCACCTCCACCCCCAAACTCTCCGCCTCTCCCTTCACCAGATCCATAAGGTCCTGGTAGGTGGCCTTGCCGTAGATCTCCGGCTGGCGCACCCCCAACAGGTTCATGTTAGGGCCGTTGATCACCAGAATACGCACAAAAATCCCTCCATATCCTTGCCGCGGTTTCCTCCGCGGTGGTGTCATTTTCAATCGCCATGTCGGCGGCAGCCTCGTACAGGGGCAGGCGGGTCCGGTACATCTCCCCAAGGTCCGCCCCCTGGGAAAGGGGCCGCCCGTCGGTAGGGAGCTGGTCCAGCCCCCGCCGCAGGAAGTACACCCGTCCGCTCCGCCGCATGGCGGCGCGGTTTTCCTCCCGCAGTACCACCCCGCCCCCGGTGGCGATGATCCAGCCGTTCCGATCGGAAAAAACCTCCGCCAGCGTCCGGCTCTCCAGCGCCCGGAAGGCGGCTTCCCCCTCTGTCCGGAAAATCTCCGGGATGGGCTTTCCCGCCCGGCGGACGATCTCTGCGTCCAGGTCCAGGAGGGCGCGGCCGCTTATCTGGGCCAGGGCCCGGCCCACGGTGGTTTTGCCGCAGCCGGGCATCCCCACCAGCACCAGGTTGGCCCGGTCCTGCCAAAGGCCGGAGAGAATCTCCTCCGTCTTTTCCCGCGGGATGGCCCTGCCGAAGAACCGCTCCTCTGCCGCCGCCGCCTGCTCCACCAGCATGGGGAGCCCGCCGGAGCAGGGGAGGCCCAGCGCCTGGGCCTGGAGCAATAAATTCGTGCGCAGGGGGTTGTAGATAAGGTCCAGCACCCCCTCCAGCCGGGGCAGAAGGGCAAGGTCCACCGGCTGCTCCTCCACCTGGGGCCACATTCCTGCCGGGGTGGCGTTTACCAGTATCTGTGCGCCGCCGTGGCGCTCCCGCAGGTTTTCGTAGTTATCTGGCCCGGGGCGGGAGATGACCGCCACATCCCCGGCCCCCTCCATCCGGGCGGCCGCCTGGACGGTGAGGGAGGCCCCGCCGCTGCCCAGCACCAGCACCTTTCTTCCAGCAAAGGGGATGCCCGCCCGCCGGGCCATGGTCAAAAAGCCCACAAGGTCGGTGTTGTAGCCCCGGAGCCTTCCGTCCGCACCCCGGACCAGGGTGTTGACGCTGCCGATGGCTTGGGCCCCCCTGTCCAGTTCCTGGCAGAAGGGGATCACATCCCGCTTATAAGGGATGGTGACGTTTAGCCCCCCCGATATCCTCCCTGGAGAGAAAGGCGGGGAGGTCCTCCGGCTCCACCTCCCAAAGGCGGTAGTCCGGGCACCCCAGGGCCCGGTGGATGGGGACCGACCAGCTGTGGCCCAGCTTCCGGCCCAAAAGGCCATAGACTTTTTCTCCCATCCCTTACACCTCGGCGTAGCCGCCCAGGAACTGGAACTGGGCGCAGCTGCGTTCCATCTCCTCCAGCATGGCCAGGACGCTGGGGTCCTGGACCGAAGCCTCCAGCTCCAAAAAGAAGATAAATTCGAAGTCGCTCCCCGCCACCGGGCAGGATTCCAGCTTGGTAAGGTTCACGTCCAGGGCCGCGATTTTGGAAAGAATCTCGTACAGGGCCCCAGGGCGGTTATCAAAGGCCAGAATGAGGCTGATGCGGCTGGCGCCGGCGTAAATCACCGGGTCCTTGGCGATGCAGATGAAGCGGGTGTAGTTGTTGTCGCTGTCCTGGATGTGCTCGCCGATGCACTCCAGGCCATAGAGGGCGGCGCAGGGGTGGGAGGAGATGGCGGCCGCCGTACGGCTGCCCCTTTCCGCCACCTGCTTTGCCGCCAAAGCGGTGTTGCCGCAGGGAATGACCCGGACGCCGGAAAGCCCACCCAAAAAGCGGGAGCACTGGCCGATGGCCTGCTCGTGGGAGTAGATTTCGGTAATCTCCTCCTGCTTTACCCCCGGCAGGGCCAGCAGCTCGTGGCGGATACAAAGGCGGGTGGAGCGCACCACGCTCAGGTCGTGCTCCTGGAGGAGCTGATATACCGCCCGCACCGAGCCGTTGGAGCTGTTTTCGATGGGCAGCACCCCAAACTTGCAGAGGCCGGATTCCACCGCGGCGGCCACCGCCTCAAAGCTCTTGACATAGACGATACTCCCCCTGGGGAGCAGCCGGTCGCAGGCCATCTGGGAGTTGGCCCCCTCCACCCCCTGGCAGGCCACCATCCCCGTTTGTGGGAACAGCTCGCCGCCAGCGGAAAGGGCGGCCTTTACCCGCGCGCCCACCTGGGTGGGTGCGTCAATCAGCTCCGCCTGGCGGGAACGGGCCAGCTCAAAAAGGGTGGAATAGAGGTGATAGGCGTACTTCTCCTTATCCCCGGCCCGCTGGGTGACTTTGGCTAAAATCTCCCGCTCCCGCGTTTTGTTGAGGATGGGCAGCCGATGCTGGTTTTTGTAGGCCGCCACCTCCTCGCTTAGGGCCATGCGCTGCAAAAAAAGGTCCAGCAGCTGGTCGTCTACAGCATCGATCTTTGCGCGAATGTCAGAAAGTTCCATGATTACCCTCCAGTAGTAAGTCTAGCAGAACGGCGGCGGTTACCGCCTCCACCACCGGTACAGCCCGGTGGGCGATGCAAGGGTCGTGGCGGCCGTGGATGGTAAGCCCGGTCTCCTCCATGGTGGAAAGGTTCACCGTCCGCTGGGGCCGCCCGATGGACGGGGTGGGCTTTATATCGGTCCGGAGCACAATGGGCATTCCGGTGGTGATGCCCCCCAGGATGCCCCCGGCGTTGTTGCCGTCGGTGCGGATCTGTCCATCCCGGATAACAAAGGGGTCGTTGTTCTGGGAGCCCCGCAGCGCCGCCTCCCGAAAGGCGCTGCCGAACTCCACTCCCTTTACCGCGGGGATGCCGAAAAGGGCGGCGGCCAGGCGGTTTTCCACCCCGCCAAACATAGGCTCCCCCAGCCCCGCGGGGACGCCGGTGGCGGCACACTCGATGATGCCCCCCACGCTGTCCAGCTCCTTTTTGGCCCGGAGGATGACATCCTGCATCAGCTCCCCCGTATGGTCGTCCAGCACCGGGAAGGGCTTTTGGGCCACCTCCTGGAAAAGCTCCGGTGTGGGCTCCTCCGGGAAAAACAGGTCGGTAAGCCCCCCTATGGTATGGAGATGGGCCCCCACATACACCC
>WSMP01000125.1 GCA_013316495.1 Angelakisella sp. | reverse complement strand
CTGCATTTCCGTTGGTTTCATTATAGCGCAGGGGTGTGGTAAAGGCAAGGCCGGACCTCCTTTGGCTACGGTATCTCTACGCCACCCGGCAGAACGACTATAACCGGGCCCGCTACTCCCATCTTGCCGGTATAGACAGCCGGGAGAGCCTCCAATACACCCGGCGCACCCTGGAGCATCTGGATTGTGCCGCCGGGAACTGGACCGAAGAGGAGCGGAACACCGCCGCTTTGGTCCTCTGCTGGGCGGAGGCCGCCAAAGGCGGAATGCCCAGGGAGCGGGAGCGGTGGCAGGAGCAGGGCGTTTCCCTGGCGGACCACGGGGAAGGCTCCGCCCTTCTGTACCTTATGAGCCTGGGGCGGCCTCCCACGGAAGAGGAGGGGGCGGTTTCCCTGCTGATTCGGCTCCACGGGGCTTTGGGGCAGTACCTCCAGGGGGAGATTTCCCCAGGGAGCGGTACCCAGCCCTTTGCATCCCTGGAAGGACTGGCGGAGCTGGAAAGCCTTTGCCAGAAAAGCGGGTATCCCTTTTCCCGCTTCTGCCGGGAGCTGGCCCTGGTTTCGCGGTGCGTGCTGGCGGGGGTATCCCCCCAGCTGGCAGAGCACTGCTGCAATGCCTTGGGCGCCCTGGCGGCGGGACAACGGTTCCCCGCCCTCTCCCCTGCCCGGCGGGCGGAGCGCCTTTGCGGCGGGCCGGTGCGCCTTTCCCCCCAGGCGGAGGAGCTTCTTCAGAGGCGGGACCTGTGGTATGCCGACGGGGTGCTGCGGGCCATGGGAACCCTGCGGGGACCTGCTTTTCTGGACGCTTTGGCCGCCTCCCTCCCCCTGGAGGAGCCGCCAGTCCGCTCCCCCGCCGAAACCTTCCTGAGCTGGCATCCGGGGCCGATGCTCTCCCTCAAAAGCCTCCAGGAGCGCCTTTATTTTTACGCTACAGCCGAAGCCGCCTTTGGGGAGCGGCGCACCAACCACTGCATCCTAGCCATGGTGGAGCAGGCCATTGCCACCGGCCGTTTTTCCCCCACCGGCCACATCGCCTTTTCCTTTGCCCGGTCCGGGGAGGAAATCACCCTCCAAACCAGCCTCACCCCCATCGGGGAGGCCATCGACCAATTTTACCAGGCGCTGGTGATGTCCGACATCACCCACAACCGGGCCATTCTGGCGGTCTTCGACCAGCTGGGCTACCGGCCGGATATCTTCGCGCGGGTGGGAAACGAGGAACAATATCTGGCCCATATGAACAACGCCGCCGATGACAAACGCCGGCTGCTGGATTTCATCCAGGATGGCGGCCGGGTGCTGGACGTGGGACCAGGTGGGGGCGTCCTGCTGGAGCTCATCGGCAGGGAGCGCCCCCGGTGCGTCCTGGCAGGGGCGGATATCTCTGCCGAGGTGTGTCAGCGCCTCCGGCAGCGGGCGGAGGCGGAGGGCCTCCCCTGGCAGGTGCTCCATGGGGATTTTCTGGCCCTGGACCCCAAGGAAACCGGATCTTTTGATACCATCGTCTTTTGCTCCATCATCCACGAAATTTTCTCCTACACCCCCTACCAGGGGCAGCGGTTCAACAAGGCGGTCATCCCCAAAATCTTGGAAACCGCCTCCGCTTTGCTCTCCCCCGGCGGGCGGGTCATCATCCGGGACGGGGTGGCAGCGGAGCAAAACCCACCGGTGCTGCTGGAATTTCTGGACGAGGAGCTGGAGGCGCTGGCCCAGGACTATCTGCGGCAGTTCCAGGGGTTCCCTCTGCTGGCCCAAACCCCAAAGGAGACCGGTATTCCCCACCTCTACCGCCTGCCCCAAAACTCCATGATGGAGCTGCTGTATACCGTCACCTGGGGGAGGGAATCCCTCCCCTTCGAGGTGGAGGAGTGGTACGGCTACTATTCCCAGGAGGACTGGCAGCAGCTGGCGGCGGCGCTTTCTGCCCCCGGCGGGCCAGGGCTGCGGCTGGTGTATTTCACCCAGTACCTCCAGCCGGGGTATGTGGTGCACCTGGCGGAACGGGTGCGCATCACCGGGGAGGACGGCAGGGAGCTGCCCTTCCCCAACAGCAATATGATTGCGGTATTCCAGAAGGAGGAATGACCCTATGCTAACCCTGCACAGCCCCGCCTTCCCGGAGGGGGGCATCATCCCAACAAGGCACACCGGCCGCGGGGAGGACCTTTCCCCGCCCTTCACCGCTAAGGGCATCCCGGAGGGGAGCGTCTCCCTGTCCATCCTCCTGGAGGATACCTCCCACCCCCTCTTCCGGGATTTCCCCCACTGGCTCATCTGGAACCTGCCGGTGGCGGAGCATATCCCGGAGGGCATTGCCCCTGGCGGAGCGGTGGAGGTGCTGGGGTGTACCGCCTCCCAGGGGACCGCCTACGGTCCCCGCCGCTACGCCGGTCCCAAGCCGCCCCGGTGGCGGCGGCACCTTTACCGCTTTACCCTCCTGGCCCTGGACTGCCGCCTGGAGCTGCCGCCCTCCACGGGAAAACGGCGGTTTTTGGAGGTGGCGGAGGAGCACATTCTGGAAAGGGCCACTCTTTCCGGATGGTTCCCCCGGACTGGAAAAAGCCGGTAGGGCAGGCGGGACCTTTTGCCGCCTGGGGCCACTGCGCCCAGACAAAAAGACAGCCAGAGTGAAAACCCCGGCTGTCTTTTCTCTTTTCCTTTTGGCCGATGTTCTGGCGCTTTTTCCTTTGCAAGAAAACTGGAAGAAACCCCCGTCTCCTCACTCCGCCCGGTGCCACTTCACCCCCTGGGGGGTGTCCTCCAGCACAATGCCCCGCGCCTTCAGACCGTCCCGAATCTGGTCCGCCAGGGCAAAGTTCTTCTCCTTGCGGGCCTGCTGCCGCTGGGCGATCAGCTCTTCAATCTCCTGGTCCAGGCTGCCCTTCTCCTTGCGGTTGTAAAGGATGCCCAGCACACTGCACAGCTCGTCGAACACCTTCGCCGCATTCTCCAGGGTCTCTTTGCCGCGGGGAGCGGCGATGTAGCTGTTGATGTCCCTGGCCAGCTCGTACACCGCCGCCAGACCGTCCGCGGTGTTCAGGTCGTCGTCCATCGCCTGGATGAACTGCTGCCGCCGAGCCTCCACCTGGGCGGCGAAGTCCGCATCGCTCCCCTCCCCCGCCTTTTCCAGGGCAAAGTCCAGGTTTTCCCGGCAGGTGTAGAGCCGCTCCATCCCAGCCTTGCACTGCTCGATGACCTCCACCGTGTAGTTGATGGGGCTGCGGTAATGGGCCTGTATCATCATAAACTTTATGGGCTCGTAGCCGTATTTTTCCGCCACGTCCCGGACGGTGAAGAAGTTCCCCAGGCTTTTACTCATCTTGCGGCTATCCACATTGATGAAGCCGTTGTGCATCCAGTACCGGGCGTAGGGGGCCTCCCCCAGCTTTCCGCAGCACTCCCCCTGGGCAATCTCGTTTTCGTGGTGGGGGAAGATAAGGTCCTGTCCGCCGCAGTGGATGTCAATCCCCCGCTCCCCCAGGTGCTTTTTAATCATGGCGGTGCACTCGATGTGCCAGCCGGGACGGCCCGGCCCCCAGGGGGAATCCCAGCTGGGCTCTCCCGGCTTTGCCGCCTTCCAAAGGACAAAGTCCAGGCTGTCCTCCTTGCCCTCGGTAAGCTCAATGCGGTTGCCGGCGTCCAGCTCCTCCAGGGGCTGGTGGCTCAGCTTGCCGTAGTCCCTGAAGCGGCGGGAGCGGAAGTAGACGCTGCCATCCAGGACATAGCCGTAGCCGTTTTCCACAATCTCTTCCACCGTCTGGATGATTTTCTCCATCGTTTCGGTGGCCTTGGGGTGGATGGTGGCCTCCCGGACCCCCAACCCAGCGGCGTCCACCTTGTATTCGGCGATGTACCGCTCGCTGATGGTTTTATAATCGGTGCCCTCCTCGTTTGCCTTGTTGATGATTTTGTCGTCAATATCGGTAAAATTCTGCACGAAGGTGACTTTGTATCCCCGGTACTCCAGATACCGCCGCAGCACGTCGAAGACGCAGAGGGGCCGGGCGTTTCCAATATGGATATAGTTATACACGGTGGGGCCGCAGGCGTACATTTTCACCTTCCCCGGCTCCATGGAGATAAAATCTTCTTTCTTGCGGCTTAGCGTATTGAATACCTTCACAGCATATCCCTCCTACTTCATTTGACTAAAAAGGCCGCGGTTATTCCAAAGGTAGTTCCAGCCGGAAAAGAGGGTGGTACACAGCACCACCACCATCCCCGCCTGGAAGGCGAAGAACATCCCCCAGGCGGTATCGCCATGGATGGAAAGGCTGTGGAAGCAAAAACCCATCAC
>WSMP01000013.1:14374-23361 GCA_013316495.1 Angelakisella sp. | reverse complement strand
CCACGGGGGATGACCTGGACCTCATCACCTTTGTCATGGGCGAACAGCCCGGATATACCCACAAGCTGGACATTGACCGGCAGCGGGTGAGCGGCATGACGGACAAGCGGGATGCGCTTTATCAGGCCATCTATCTCATTTTGAATACGGAGCGCTACGCCTACCCTATCTATTCCCGCAATTACGGCTCCGAATTTTCGGACCTCATAGGCAAGCCCAAGGACTATGCCATGAGCGAGATGAAACGCCGCATCACGGAGGCGCTGGAGCAGGATGACCGCATCACCGGCGTGGGCAACTGGAGCTTTGAAACGGGCAGAAAAACGGTCCTGGCCAACTTCACCGTCTACACCATCTATGGTGAGATAGACTTTTCAAAGGAGGTTGAGGTGTAGATGTTTGAATACAACACCTATGAGGTGCTGGTCAAAAGCGCTCTTTCCCGTGTGTCCAATGACATTGACAAACGGGAGGGCTCCATGGTGTTCAACGGCGTGGCTCCCTCCATGGCGGAGCTGGCCCAGCTCTTTATAGGGCTTGACTTCGTTTTTAAGGCCACCTACCTGCTGACCGCCCCCAGGGAATACCTCATCAAGCGGGCCTCTGACCGCAACATGGCCCCCAAGCCCGCCAGCCCCGCCGTGTTCCGGGCGGAGTGTAACATTGAGGTGCCGCTGGGCACCCGTTTCTCCTGCGAGGACATCAACTTTGTGGTGACCGCCCGCATGGAGGAGGCTGACACAGAGGACGCCGTGAGCCATGAGGTGACCTGCGAAAAGGCCGGAGCCCTGGGCAACGGCTACACCGGGCATCTCATCCCCGTGGAGTATGTGAACGGGCTGACCCGTGCGGAGCTGGTGGAGCTGCTGGTGCCCGGTGAGGACGATGAGGAAACAGAGGCTTTCCGCCAAAGGGTGCTGGACAGCTTTCAATCCCAGGCCTTTGGCGGCAACCAGGCGGACTACAAGGAAAAGGTGCTTGCCATGCCCGGCGTGGCCGCCCTCAAGGTCCACCCCGTCTGGAATGAGGGGCTGAGGCCCAGCACCCTCATCCCCGGCGATGAGGTCACAGCCTGGCTGGAGGCCTCTGTGGGGGCCCTGGAGCCCGCTGTGGCGGCCTGGCTGACCGCCGTATATACAGCGGCCAAGGACAAGCTGCTGACCGTTGGAGGCACCGTCAAGCTGGTCCTGCTGGCCGCCAACAACACCGTCCCCACCGACACCCTCATTGATGAGGTGCAGACGGCGGTGGACCCCACGGAAAACGCCGGGGAGGGCCTGGGGCTTGCCCCCATCGGCCATGTGGTCCATGTGACCGGCGTGACCCCGGAGCCCGTCAACGTCACCCTCAACCTGACCTTTGCCCCCGGCTGGAGCTGGGAGGCGGTGCAGAGCTATGTGACGGGCGCTCTGGACGCCTATTTTTCGGAGCTGACCGGGCAATGGTCCAGCTCCGATTTTTTGACCGTGCGCATTTCCCAGATTGAGAGCCGTATTTTGTCCGCCTGCCCCACGATGGTCACGGACATTGGCGGCACGAAAATCAACGGGAAAGAGGAAAACCTGGTGCTGGGCCCGGACAGCATCCCGGTGAGGGGGGCTGTGAGTGGATAGAAAGCTCATCAACTACCTGCCCCCGGTGCTGCGGGATGTTACGGAATTTAAGGCCATCAACGATGCCAACGAGCCGGAAATCTCCCTTGCATGGGACGGCCTTGACCGGGTGATGGCCAATCAATTCCTGGATGACGCCGATGAGCGGGGGGTGTCCGTGTGGGAGCAGGAGCTAAAAATCCACCCCAAGGACACGGACACGCTGGCGGTCCGCAAGGCCCGTGTCAAAGCCCTGTGGAACCGGGAGCTGCCCTATACGGTCCCCTGGCTCAAGAACTGGCTCCAAGGCCTGTGCGGGCCCCAGGGCTATGAGGTGGCCATCGTGGACTACTCCATCCACATCCAGCTTGACTATACCATCCTGCCGGACGCCGCCCTCATTGCGGAGCAAATCATGGACCTGCTGCTGGCGGTCCGTCCCTCTAATATGTGGATGCTCATGGTGTCCTTTGTGCAATCGGATGGCATCGTGCAGATGGGGGCCATGACGGAGCGGTCCGTCTACATGGACGTGTGGCCCATGCTGGTCAATGAGCTGGAAAGCGCTGGCGGTGTCAGCATGGCCGGGCCGCTGGAGTATCACGCCACCGTTGAAATCTACCCATACAAGGAGGAGCAATAAAAATGCCTGATATTGAGAAACGATACGGCACGAAAATCACCGCCGTGGGGGCCGCCCGCATCACTGCCTGCGTTCTGGCGGGCACCAAGCTGAAAATCACCCAGGCCGCCGCCGGTGACGGTGGTGGGGGCTACTATGTGCCCACGGTGGACCAAACGGAGCTGGTGGCAGAGCTGTGGCGGGGCCCCATCGTGTCTGCCGTGCAAAATCCCGCCGTGCCCAATATGCTGGATGTCAAAATCGTCATTGATGACAGCGTGGGCAATTTTGTCTGCCGTGAGATGGGGCTTTTCAGTGAGGACGGTGAGCTCATCGCCATTTGCAACACCCCGGACACGGAAAAGGTGGCCATCTCCACCGGCGTGGACGGGCGGCTCACCATGGTCATGCACATTGTTGTGGCGGACGCCTCCGTGCTGGAGTTTACCATCATCCCCGCCCTGGACGTGGTGAGCCGGGAGGACCTGGAGCGGGCTATTTCTGAGCACAACACGGACCCCGCCGCCCATGAGGACATCCGGCAGGCCATCACGGACGCCGTGGAAACCCATGACAACGCTGCCGATGTGCACCCGGAACTCCAGAACACGGTGGGAGGCATTGACGCCCGGCTGGCCATTCTGGAGCTGAAATACGGCACCAACGTGTCCGGCAATCCTTTTGCGGTGACCTTTGCCTCCTTGACGGGACTGGTGGTGACCGGCGTGTGGAATGAAACATATCAAAGGGTGGAGTTTTAGCCATGCCAAATTATGACATTATCCCAATGGCGCTGGACCTGGTGGAATACACCATCCAGCGGGTCAAGGCCGTGGAGGCCGAATATAAGCCGGTGGCCGCCTACGTCATGGAAAATGGCCAGCTTGTCCCTTGCACCCTTTACCAAAAGGTCAAGGATGACGGCAAGCCCCACTATCCCAAAAGCCAGACGTTCCACCTGTGCGCCCGGCTGGAGGACTGTGCCGCTGACATCCTGGAAAAGTGCATCTCCGCCGATGGCCGTTTCTTTGAAACGGAGTATGAGGAGCGGCTGCGGGACCTGGACGTTGTGGTGGTCAAGTGTGACACCATGCTCCAGTATATCAACCTCAGCTTTAAGAAAGGGTACATTTCCGGGGACCAATGCCACTACTGGGCGGAGATGGTCCGCCCGGTCAAGCAAAAGGCCTTTAACTGGCGGAGGAATGACGGCACCCGTGCCGCCGCACTTCGGGAGGCCAAGGCGGCCCAGGAGCTTGCCCAGATGGCGCAAATGGCCCAGCAGATTGCGGAGGCCATGCAGCGGAGCCCCTAAAGCGGATATACCAGCCAAAGGCTGTTATATTTGGGTGTGACCTATATTTTGCGTTTTCCCCGAACACGAACAACACCAACAACGCCTGGAACTTGAACTCCGATGGCAACCTCAACAACAACAACTGCTCCAACACCAACGGGTCCCGCCCCGCTCTGATGGTCAAGGCCGGACTGAGTAGGCCCAAAGCCGAAAACAGCGCCATCCATCACATCAAAGGAGGTCACATCCAGCCTTGAGTTTTTCAAGGCAAACACATCGCGCCGATGCCGCCCGCCCGGCATTGAACGGGAGGGGGCTGCTGGTCCTGTCACCCGGCACCTAAACGGCGCATGATGAGAGGATGGCCAGCCGTACAAAGACAGGAGGCCACCCGCTTGAGATTTTCCGATATTTGCACCTTTGCGGTGCTCTACGCCGCATATCTTGCCGCCCGGAGGGGCAAGCGCTCCAGAGCTGCCACGGCCCACTACGAGGCCCACCTGCTGGAGCGCATCATCAACCTGGTCTATATCCTCCGCACGAAAATATATAGGCCGGGCCGTTTCCGTGTGTTCTACGTTTTCGAGCCCAAGAAAAGGCTGGTGCAGGCCCCGGCGTTTGTGGACAAAGTGGTCCAGCACGCCATAGTGGACAATCTGCTCTATGACCGCATCACGCACAGCTTTATCCTGGATAACTACGCATCCCAAAAGGGCAAGGGCCTCCACTTCGGCCTGGACCGCCTCAAGGGCTTTTTCACGGAATACTGGAACAAATACCGCACGGCGGAGGGCTGGGTCCTCAAGTGTGATGTGCGCAAATTCTTTGCAAGTATAGACCATGACAGGCTCAAGGAAAAGCTGCAAAAGCTGGACCTTGAGCCTGTTGTTTATGACCTGCTCTGTACTTACATCGACTGCTCAGACGGCTTGCCCCTGGGCTATCAGACCAGCCAGCTCTTTGCCCTGCTATTCCTGGACGATTTTGACCACTTCGTCAAAGAACGGCTCCACATCCGCTGGTATGGCCGGTATATGGATGACTTTTTCCTCATCCACCCGGACAAGGAATATTTGCAATTTTGCCTCCGGGAAATCAAGGCGTATATGGCCAGCCTGGGCCTGGAGCTCAATGAGAAAACCCAGATTTTCCCGTTGCGCAATGGGATTGACTTTTTGGGCTTTCATACCTACCTCACCGAAACGGGCAAGGTCATCCGCAAGCTGCGGCACAGCAGCGTCAAGCGGATGCGGTCCAAGCTCCGCCGGTGGGAGCGGGACTACCCCACGGGGCAGGTCACCCGTGAGGAAATCCTGCAATCTTGGCAGGCGTGGGACGCTCACGCCTCTCACGGCAACACTTGGCTCCTGCGCCAGCAGGTGCGGGACCGTGTGCAAAACATTCTAAAGGAGGTCATCTAATGGCAACTGTCACCCTTGGCAGCAAAGCAGAGGGCAGCATCATCAAGCTCAAAGAAAACGGTGTGCTGGTAGACTTCTACATTGCCAAACAGAACTATGAGAGCGGGCTGAACGGCTCCGGGCGGGTCCTGGTGGTCCGCAAGGACTGCTATGACACCCGTGCATGGCACAGCTCCAACATCAACGCCTACGCTACCAGCGCCATTGACACCTGGCTCAATGGCACCTACAAGAACCTGCTGGACGCCAACATCCGCACGGCGATGAGCACCACCAAAATCTACTATACCCCCGGCAACGGCAACACCACCAAGACCACCCTGGAGCGGTCCGTGTTCCTGCTGTCCGCCACAGAGCTGGGCCAGACCCACACCTATCTGAACGCAGAGGGCACGGCGCTGTCCAGCACGGTGCTCAACCTGCTCAAAATCGCAAAGCTGAATGGCTCCGCATATCCTCAGTGGACCCGTTCCCCGTACACGAACGGCACCAGCAACGCCTGGTACTTGGTCTCCGGTGGCCGCCTCGTCAACTACTACTGCTCCCACTCCTACGGGTCCCGCCCCGCTTTCACTCTCCCCTCCTCCCTCTATGTCAGCGATGACGGCTCTGTGTCCGTCAACACCGCCCCCGGCACCCCCTCCAGTATCAGCTATCCCACCAGCATCAACGGCGGCACGGACATCACCGTGAGCTGGGGAGCGTCCACGGACGCTGAGGGCAACCTTGCGGGCTATGTCGTGGAGCGGAGCACCAACGGCGGCACCACCTGGGCCCAGGTCTACCAGGGCAGCGCCCGGAGCACCACCAACAACGTGGCCTTTGGCACCGCCTCCGTCATGTTCCGGGTCAAGGCCTATGACACAGAGGGCCTTAACTCCGGCTGGAAAACCGGCAGCAATGTCACGGTGGTCAACAACCGGGCCCCCTCCGCCCCCGGCTCCATCACGGTGCCCGCCGCCGTCCGGGGCGGGGCCACCCTGCCCATCTCCTGGACCCGTGCCACGGACAGCGATGACAACCTCAGCGGCTATGAGCTGGAGCGGAGCGTCAACGGCGGCGCATGGTCCCAGGTCTACAAGGGCTCCGCCCTGACCTTTACGGACACCATCACCGCCGGGTGGAATACGGTGGCCTACCGTGTCCGGGCCTATGACGCCTACTCTGCCACCAGCGCCTATGTCACCAGCGACACCCGCACGGTGGACAATAACGCCTATCCTGTCATCACCAGCTCCACGGCCAGCGGCACCAACCTGGGCACCAAAAATGACGGCTTTAATCTCACCTACACCGTGACGGATGCAGACGGGGACAAGGTGACGGTCAAGGAGTATCTGGACAATGTGCTCCAGCGGACCTACACCGCCACCCTGGGCCAGAGCAACACATTCCAAGCCGTCACCGCCGCCAATTTCCAGAAAGTCCTCAACGGGACCCACACCCTCAAGGTGGTGGCCAATGACGGCAAGGCGGACAGCGCCGCCTACACCGTGAGCTTTACCAAAAAGGTCACGTCCGCCAGCATCACCTTGGAGAGCCCCCTGGATGCAGATGACGCCATCACCGTCATGGTGCTCAACATTGTGGGCGCTCTGCCCGTGGACGCCGTGCTCAAGGTGGAGGTCACAAACAACGCCAAGGACCCCAGCCCCGTGTGGGAGGACGCCACGGCAGACATCAAGGCCGGGGCCAATCATATCTTTACCAACAAAACCGCCGCCAATGGTTTTGCTTTCAACTTCCGGCTGAACGTGAGCCGAGGGGCAAGTGACACCGGCGGCTATATTTCCAGCATCGGAGGTGCCTTTGAATGAGCGTACAGTTTACCAGCACCAGCATCAAGGCCATCAATGAGGCCAAGCAGTATGCCAAGCAGCGGGAGGACGCCGCCGCCATCGCCTTTGTCGTGATGGCGGAGAGCGGCCAGATTGACGCCGTGACCGCATCGGAGCAGGCCCTGCTCTTTGCCCAGTGGGTGCCCGGCGTCAAGTATGCGGTGGGCAATCTGCGCCGGTACAACGGCACCCTGTTCCGCTGTGTCCAGGAGCACACGTCCCAAGAGGGCTGGGAGCCGGACAAGGCCGCCTCCCTTTGGGCGGTAACCGCTGACCCGGCGGAGGAATGGCCCGCCTGGAGCCAGCCCCTGGGGGCGCATGACGCATACGCCGCCGGGGCCAAGGTGAGCCACAACGGCAAGCATTGGACCTCTGCGGTGGACGGCAACGTCTGGGAGCCGGGCGTGGCCAACTGGGATGAGGTCAAAGAGTAAAGGAGGAGGACATCATGGTCATTGAGCTTTCTATTGGGGGCCTGGTCACGCTGCTGGGCATCCCCACCGCCATCACCGCCTTTTGTTCCTGGATGCTCCAGCGGCGCATCACCAAGCGGGAGGCTGCCCAGGAGGAGCGGGAAAAGGCCCGTGAGAAAAACGAGGTGCTTATCATCAAGGGCGTGGGGGCCGCCATCGCTTTGGGTGAGGCCACAGCGGAGGCCGTCCAGCGCATCCCGGACGCCCATTGCAACGGTGACATGCACGCCGCCCTGGAATATGCCCGCAAGGTCAAGCATGAGCACAAGGAATTTATGACCGAGCAGAGCGTCCAGGCCCTCTACTAAGGAGGGAGCGGTGCTGGATGGAGTTTTCCAAGAAAATGCTGGTGCTGCACATCCTCATCTCCGTCATTCTGTGTGGCATCACCGTGGCCGGGACCCTCCTGGGGCTTGATGTCACCGCCCTTGCCGTCCTGTCTGGCACCTCTTTGGTGACAGACGGGACCTGGGGCGGCTTTTACCTGTGGAAATCCAAAAATGAAAACCGGGCCAAATACGCCCAGCGCTTTCTCAACCGTTTTGCGGACAAGTATGGGGCGGACACCGCCCTCCGTGCGGCTGAAATCGTGCTGAAAGACTAAAGGAGGAAATCACGTCATGAACAAGAAACCCGTTTCCTACCTCCAGACTGACCCCCGCTGGAAATCCAAGCCCTACCGGGTCAAGGGCGAAAGTGCCACCATCGGCGGCTCCGGCTGTGGTCCTACGGCGGCGGCCATGATTATCGAAACCATGACCGGCAAGAAGTACACCCCAGAGGACGCCTGCAACTGGAGCATGGCCCACGGTTACAAGGCCCTGGGCAACGGCACCTATTACGGTTATTTCAAGCCCCAGTTTGCGGAGTTTGGCATTGACTGTGATATGCTGAACTGGACCAAGACCTATGGCAAGCCTGACCACGCCAATCACAAAAAGGTCTTTGAAATGCTCAAACAGGGCTATTATTTTATTGCCCTTATGGGTCCGGGCCTGTGGACTACCGGGGGCCACTTCGTGGTCCTTTGGTGGGAGGACGGCAAGGTCCGCATCAATGACCCCGCCAGCACGAAAGATGCCCGCCTCAACGGGGACCTCAAGACCTTTAAGAGCCAGGTGTCTTATTATTGGTGGATTGATGCCCGGAAGTTTAACGGGTACGGCTCCGCTGTCAAGCCCCCGGTGGCCTCTACCGGCACTCCTGGAACCGTCAAGCCCCCGGCCAACGGCCCCAAGGTGGGTGACATCGTGGAGTTTACCGGCTCCGCTCATTATTACAGCGCCAACGCCACCAAGAGCTCCCCCTGCAAGCCCGGCAAGGCCAAGGTCACTCAGGCCTTTAACGGCAAGCACCCCTATCATCTCATCGCCGTCAAGGGCGGTGGCTCCACCGTCTACGGCTGGGTGGACGCCGCTGACATCGCCGTGGAGGCCTCCGCCGCCATCGCCAAGGGCTCCACTGTCAAGGTCAAGGCCGGAGCCAAGACCTACACCGGCGGGGGCCTGGCCTCTTTCGTCTACGCCAACACCTACACGGTGCTGGAGCTGTCCGGGGACCGGGCCGTCATCGGCCAGGGCAAGGCGGTCACCGCCGCCGTCAACATCAAGGACCTCACCCTTGTGGGGTAAAATAACCGGGAGGTAAAAAGTTATGGAAAGCATTTTCGACTGGTCCGTCATTCTCAGCATCGTGGGCGTCCTGGTGGTGCTCACTAACATCATCGTCCAGGTCCTCAAAAAGC